>CBDTVT010000135.1:0-8049 GCA_965364275.1 uncultured Eudoraea sp.
CGAATTTTATATCTCTGTTTGGAAAATACCAGCCAGCTCCAATTATAAATCTATCCGTAAGAAGGGGGTGTTTATCATCTTCATTCTGAGAAAATGCTGAACCAAAAGTGATTAAAAAAACCAGAATACTAAGTATACTTTTCATTTTTTCTAAATTTGATATTAGCGAGTATTTGTTATAATCTACAACCAAATGTGATTGTATTTGAAGTGCATAAGCTTACTAAGGCTTCTAAAGCTATTTCCAAATGTTATGGAAGTCCCAGTAAATTTAATTCTTCTTGTTATTATATGTTAAAAATATAAAATTTATCATGCCACATACATGATATTAGTCATTTTAATTTCTAATCATCAAGTTACAAAATATATTTGAAGACAAATATTACGACTTCAGCAAGCTTGACTGCCTAAATTTGTGAACATCAATTTTGAATAGTTACAATTAATGGTATTCTCTCAATAACACTAAGGTGGTATTGCACTTCGCCACAGCTTATTATATTTTTATTACAAAGCTAAAGAGACCTATATAATAGAATAAGTTTACCTACTAATGGTATTAATATCTAAATCTCAAAATTATCGGGTATCTGAGATATGAACTATGATATCAATCAGTTAGTTATTCAATTTTAATTTTACCTGAATAATTGGAAAACTTCTATTTTTAGGGTTGTACAAGAAAGTAATTTAACTATATTTACACCCTTATTTTCAATTTATTTTCAAAAGAAAAAGCTGAATTTAAGCCGCTGATAGTTGTTGTTTTTATACTATAATTTATAACACCTTTTCTATGTACCACAAATACTATTTTCACTTATCGATTTTAATAGTGGGAGGTCTTACTATTTTTACTTCCTGTAAAAACAAAAACACCGAAGCACCACCTCCGGAAATCCAGGTTATTAATGTCATTAAAAAAGATGTCCCTTTAAGAAGAGATTTTGTAGGACAGATCTACGGGTTTCAGGATATTCCTATAAGAGCCAGGGTTGAAGGTTATTTAGAGGGAGTTCATTTTCAAGAAGGCTACCCGGTTAAAAAAGGGCAGTTGCTTTATTCTATTGATGCCCAGCCTTTTATCGAAGCAGTTGCTGCTCAGGAAAGTTTCGTTGCAGAAGCTCAAACTTACCTGGTCAATGCTGAGAATGAATTAGTAAGATACAAACCTTTAGCAGAAATTAATGCGGTGAGTAAAAGTGACCTGGATGCTGTCCAGGCCAGCAGGGATGCAGCCGTAGCTTCCCTAGAAGCTGCTAATGCCAATTTAAGGATGTCCCAGATAAATCTTAGTTATACAAAAATCAAATCTCCAATTAACGGTCTTATAGGTAAAACTGAGGCACGGACCGGCGAATTTGTTGGGCGAGAACCCAACCCGGTGATACTGAACATGGTATCGGATGTAACTAAAACAAGAGTTGAATTTTTTCTAACAGAAGCAGAGTATTTAATACTTGCCCGGAAATTTAATGAGTTTGTTTCAGAAGATGGAACAATAAATCAGGAGAGGCCTCAAAGTACCAATAATCTGACTTTAATTCTTGCAGACGGAACTATTTATGAAGAGAAAGGAAGTGTTGAATTCCTGGGTAGAGCCATCGATGCAAGTACAGGATCTATTTTGGTTCAGGCATCGTTTGATAATAAAAAAAGGCTTCTCAGGCCCGGAATGTACGCAAAAGTACGAGTTGAATTTGAAGTAGCCGAAGGTGCAATTCTTGTACCTCAAAAATGTGTTACGGAACTTCAGGGTCAATTTGCGGTAATGGTTGTGGAAGAAGGTAATATCATAAAGTCAAGACAAGTTGTGGTTTCTGACAGAATTGGTGATCTCTGGTTAATTACAGAAGGATTAGAGGCAAATGATCAGGTGGTTCTTGAAGGTGTCCAAAAGGTAGCAACCGGTATGGAAATTAAACCTGTTCTTACTGAGTTCGAAAGTCAAACTTCTGAAAATTAAAATATTATGGCTGAAGATTCAGGTAATTTTTTCGTACGAAGACCCATTGTGGCCATTGTTATTGCTATTGTCATTGTTATAGTTGGGAGTGTCTCCTTGCTGGGATTGCCCATAGAACAATATCCAAACCTTACTCCTCCAATTGTTCGGGTTAGTGCTACTTATACCGGAGCGAATTCAATTAGTGTTGAAGAATCAGTTGCCACTCCTTTGGAACAGGAAATCAATGGGGTAGACAATATGATTTATATGAAATCTACCAATACCAATGATGGCACTATGGTTATTGATATCTCATTTGACGTAGGTACAGATCCGGACATGAATACGGTATTGGCTCAAAACAGGGTATCTGCTGCTTCGGCAAAACTCCCTCAGGAAGTAACCAAATTTGGGGTAACTACAAAAAAATCTTTGCCAATGATTATGATGGCAGTTACCCTGACTTCAGACGGAAGATATGATCAGGATTTTCTTGGAAATTATGCCTTGATCAATATTAAGGATAAACTGGCTAGAATTAAGGGTATTGGTGATATTGATATTATGGGTACCTCTGACTACTCCATGAGAATATGGGTAAAACCAGATTTACTTTCAAAACTTGGAATTACAGTACCTGAAATCCTGAATGCTATTAATGCGCAAAACGTAATTGTCCCAGGAGGTAAATTTGGTGCTGAACCATCCCCTCCCGGTACAGAGTTTACCTATACGGTGCGTTTACCAGAAAGATTTAATTCTGCTGAGGCGTTTGAAGATATAGTGGTAAGAACTCATAAAGATGGATCACAGGTAAAAATTGGTGATATTGCTACTGTAAAACTGGGGGTGGAAGCCTATGCCATGATTACGCGCATGAACGAAAAAACCTGCGCAATTATTGCCTTGTACCAGGCTCCGGGGTCTAATGCTGTTGAATTAGCAGAGAACATACGCCTTGAAATGGAAAATCTCTCTAAGGATTTTCCGGAAGGCGTCAAATATGATGTTGCGCTAGACTCTACATTGCCTATTACTGCAGGTATTAAAGATATTGTGGTAACATTGATAATAGCGCTTATCCTCGTGATCTTAGTGGTGTTTATTTTTATCCAGGACTGGCGGGCTACTTTAATCCCAACACTGGCCATCCCGGTATCTCTGATTGGAACCTTTATATTTTTCCCGTTACTGGGCTTTACCATAAACGTTTTATCACTTTTAGGATTGGTATTGGCTATTGGAATTGTGGTAGATGATGCCATTGTAGTTGTTGAAGCGGTACAGGTAAATATGGCCAAAGGAATGAATTCCAGAGCAGCTACTTTGGATGCTATGAAAAAGGTGACCGCACCCGTAATTGCAACAACGCTTGTATTGGTGGCAGTGTTTATCCCTGTTGCCGGAATGGCTGGAATTACCGGATTGCTTTATCAACAGTTTGCCATTACAATTGTAGTTTCTGTTCTTGTATCTTCCTTAAATGCGTTAACTCTTAGCCCTGCCTTGTGCTCATTACTATTAAAAGAACCAAAACCTTACAAAGGAGTTTTAGGTAAGTTCTTTGGCAAATTTAATAAGGGTATGGACAAGGCTACCGATTCATATATGAGTTACGCCAATGTGGTTGCCAGAAAACTCAAAAGAGGTGTTATTTTTATTGTAGTGATGACCCTGGGTGTAGTTCTCTTTGGAAGCCTGGTGCCTGGCGGATTTATTCCTGAAGAAGATATGGGCTATTTCTATATAAATATACAATTACCTAATGCGGCATCAATTCAGAGAACAAATGTCATTGACCAACAAATTGAAGAAATTCTTACAAATAATCCTGACGTTAAATATACAGTTAGCGTTACAGGATATAATGTATTGGCAGGATCTGCGATTCCTAGTAATGGCTTAATGTTTGTCACGTCCTCTGATTGGGGAGATCGTGATCTAACTACCAAAGAGATTATTGATAACCTGAATATGGAATTTGCTCAGAAGATTAAAGGTGCTCAGGTATTTGCATTTGGTCCTCCTGCTCTGCCGGGATTAGGGAGCGGTTCCGGATTTAGTATTATGATTCAGGATCGGGGAGGAAATACCCCTGCATATTTAGGGGAAAATACCATGAAATTTATCAAAGCTGCTAAGGAACGTCCGGAAATTGGCGCTGCATTTACTACCTATCAGGCGAATGTTCCTCAAAGATACCTGGATATTGACAAGGAGAAAGCACTCAAAATGGGTGTTTCACTTAATGATTTATACACTACTGTAGGCTCCTTTATGGGTGGAGCCTACGTGAATGACTTTACCAGATTTGGTAGATTATATAAAACCTATATTCAGGCCGAGCCCGAATACAGGGTAAACGAAGAACAGATCAATAATTTCTATATTAAGAATAATGAAGGAGATATGGTTCCACTGGCCACTATAGCAACCGTAAAACCTATATCGGGTCCTGATTATACAAACAGGTTTAATTTATATAGATCTGTAGAGGTTTCGGGTGGTCCGGCCCCGGGGTATACCTCTGCTGAGGCAATTGCTGCCCTTGAGGAAGTAGGAGATGAAGTGCTCCCTTCAGACATGAGTTATAGTTGGAATGCCATGTCTTTCCAGGAGAAAAAATCTTCCGGATCCCTTATGATCATTCTTACCTTTTCCCTTGTATTTGTATTTCTAATACTTGCGGCACAGTATGAGAGTTGGTCTTTACCATTTTCAATCCTACTGGGTACTCCATTTGCCATTTTTGGAGCCCTTATTTTTCTGTGGGTAGCCAGATTATTTACTCCAACTTTTGAAAATAACATCTTTGCACAGGTTTCCTTTGTAATGCTTATTGGTATGGCGGCTAAAAATGCAATTCTTATAGTAGAATTTGCGAATGAAGAATTTAAAAAAGGAGCCAGCCTGTTTGATGCAGCTATTAAAGCAGCAAGGTCCAGATTCCGTCCTATACTTATGACGGCATTCTCCTTCATACTTGGGGTTTTTCCATTGGTTATTGCCACAGGCTCAGGAGCAGAATCCAGGAAGGTTATGGGGATGGCTTTACTTGGAGGGATGTCTATTGCAACACTTCTTGGGGTGTTCTTTTATCCTATGTTGTTTGTCCTTATAGGAAAGATAGCAGGCTATGAGAAAAAACGAGATAAGGAATTAGCAACTTCAACTGAAATTTCAAATTAAGATGAAAAAGATAAAAGAAATGAAATTCAAGATTTCCTTTATACTTATTGCTTTAAGTACCGTCTTCTTATTTGAAGCATGTAAAGTAGGACCTAGTTTTAAAACACAGCGTACAGAAATAGATTCCACGGCAGTTTACCGTTATGACAGTATTCAATTGGCCATGACAGATTCTGTACTAAATATTAGTTGGTGGGAACTCTTTGATGACCCTGTTTTAGCTGATTTGATTAAAATTGGGTTAAGTGAAAATAAAGATGCACTTATTGCGTCTTCCAGAATAGAACAGGCCATGGCGCAGTTGGGTTTCACTAAAGCAGACCTTTGGCCAAAGATTGGCTATAACGTTGGTGTACAAAGAGGGAATGTCATCGCAGGCGTACCTACTCAAGGTTCTTCGGCACAAAACATTTTTACCGGCTTTGGGACCCTAAGCTGGGAACTGGACTTTTGGGGTAAATTCAGACGAGCCAATGAAGGTGCAAGAGCAGAATTAGTCGCTTCTGAATATGGTGAGCGAACTGTGCAAATAGGTTTAATAGCTGCTATTGCAGCAACTTATTATCAATTACTGGATTTTAAGTGGAGAGAGTATATCTCAAGAAAAACTCTCGAGTTGCGAGAGGAATCTTTGAATATCATTCAGGCAAGATACGACAGTGGCATCGTTCCTGAAATTGACCTCAATCAGGCTCAGATTCAGAGGGCCATTGCAGCTTCAGCCGTACCTCTTTTCCAGAGGTCTGTAGCCCAAACAGAAAACGCCCTTGGTATTTTACTTGGTAGAAATCCCGGGCCTATTACCACAGGAACTGAGCTGAAGGAACAGCAGTTACCTCCGGATATCCCTGTGGGCATACCTTCTATGTTAATGGAAAGAAGGCCGGATATATTGCAGGCTGAGGCCTTTTTACACGCTCAAAACGCGCAAATTGGGGTTGCTGTTGCCCAAAGGTTTCCATCTATAAGTCTTACCGGCTTGCTTGGTGTTGCCAGTGGTGATGTTTCCAATTTAACTTCTAATCCTGCAGCTTGGGCCATCGGCGGTAGTCTTCTGGGCCCTTTATTTGAATTTGGCAAAAATAAACGCCGGGTCGAAATTGAGCGAAAGATAACCGAGCAGGTATTATACGAATACGAGAGAACCGTAATCATTGCTTTTCAGGAAGTAGAAGATGCGCTGGTAGAAATAAGCACCCTCAAGGAAGAAAGACAGGCCAGAATGGACCATGTAACTGCTGCTAATAATGCGCAATATCTCTCGGGAGAAAGATACGATAAAGGGGTTACCAGTTTCCTTGAACTAATTGAGAGTCAAAGACAGGCATTTGAAGCCCAATTGAGTTTATCTGAAACAACTCAAAAGCTGTTCAATGGCTATGTTAACCTATATAAAGCCCTGGGCGGCGGTTGGTTGTCAGAAGCAGAAATGAATGCCGCGGCAAATGCTACTTCACAGGAATAAGTAATCCTGAGTAACAATCATAACTATTCAAGGCCTCTTCGGAGGCCTTTTTTTATTATTTCCCTGCGAAGGGACATACCAACAAGGTAGCTGGAAAACTTTGAGAAAACTCCTTAATGAAGAATAAGAAGCGGTCTGATAAAGTACTAAGTAAGAAAAAAGTCAACCAGCTATTGAGCCTAAATTTTATACTACTATTCTTTTAAACGAAATAGACATGTCTGATTAACTTTAAACATTAATATTTCAAAAAAAATTAAATAATTTAAGTTTAAAGTAATGATTTTCAGCTTTTTATAATTGACCAAACACCTGTCATTTTAGAAATTTTATCAATACTTTCGGATGGCTCAATATCTATAACTTTTAATATTTCAGTAATACAACCGGTCCATCCGGTTTGGTGACTGGCCCCAATACCTTTACCCGAATCCCCATGAAAATATTCATAAAACAATACCAGATCTTTCCAGTGCGGATCATTGAAGATCTCATCCTGTCCATTAACTGGTCTTTTCCCACTTTCATCAGCAAGAAAGATCCTGGCAATTCGCTTTGAAATAAATTGAACTACTTCAAACAAGTTCATTTCATTTCCTGAACCAGTAGGACATTCTATCATAAAATCTTTTCCATAATAGGCAAAATAATTTAGAAGTGCTTGAAGAATAAGGACATTCAATGGTATCCATACTGGTCCCCGCCAATTCGAATTTCCGCCAAACATATCACTGTCAGATTCTGCAGGCAAATATTCAACTTTAAACTCCTTACCCTCCCAATTAAAAACATAGGGGTGATCTTTGTGATACTTCGATAACGATCTCAACCCATAGGGACTTAGGAATTCGTCTTCATCAAGCATTTTATGTAATATTCGCCGTAGTTTATTTTCATTTACAATGGCTATCATTGCATTGTTATTAATTCCTGATTTTCGGGGTGGATGCACATTTTCTCCAATTTCAGGATATTTTATGCCGAAATTTTTAAATCGCTTTAGAAGCTTTGGGAATTTATTTATCAGGTCCTCTGAAAAAATGCTAACAGACATTAATGGAAGCAATCCAACTACGGATCGTACCTTAAGTCTGGTTGATGTTCCATCCGGTAAATGAAGTAAATCGTAGAAAAAACCATCTTCCTCGTCCCAAAGTATATTATCACCATCACCTGCCTGGCTCATAGCTGCGGATATCCACATAGTATGTTTGTAAAATTTGTAGACATAGGATGTATAATGGGAATCGTATTGTGCCAATTCAAAAGAAATTCGCAACATTTGCATACTAAAAAAAGCCATCCACGCTGTACCATCAGCTTGTTCAATATGGCCACCTGTAGGTAATGAACCACTTCGATCAAATACACCAATATTATCCAGTCCTAAAAAACCACCGTGAAAGAGATTATTACCTTCCGGATCTTTACGGTTTACCCACCA
>CBDTVT010000136.1:0-8047 GCA_965364275.1 uncultured Eudoraea sp.
GGCTCTTAGTTAACCAGCCTATATTGCTGTGGTCCTTCTTTTTCGGACTGGTATTTGCCAGCATTTTTTTTATTGCCCGGGCCATAGAGAAATGGAATTTAGGCACTATAACAGCCTTTATTTTAGGAACCATTGTGGCGTATTATATTACGACCCTTCCACCCTCTGAAAATACCGGAAGTCTGCCCTTTTTATTTCTATCCGGGGCTCTTGCAGTATGTGCAATGATCTTACCAGGAATTTCAGGAGCATTCATTTTGGTACTTCTCGGATCTTATAAAACCATATTGGATGCTGTTCACCAAAAAGACTTCTATATTATTGCTACAGTTGCTACTGGGGCTATATTTGGCCTTTTAAGCTTTGCAAGACTTTTAAAATGGATGTTTGAAAATTACAAGAACACTACTTTGGCCCTTTTAACAGGTTTTATATTGGGTTCATTAAGCAAAATATGGCCATGGAAAAGAGTTTTGGAGACAAAGACATTCGGTGACAAAGTAATTCCTGTAAAGGAAATAAACATATCTCCTTTTCAATATGAAGGCGATAACCAGTTACACTTTGCCATCTTATTAGCTTTATTTGGATTTTGCGTTATTTTTATACTTGAAAGAATAGCTACAAAAAGTAAAAATTAACTCCAATGCAGAAGCCAAGAACTTTTCTTGATAAATTATTTCTGATTATTAAGGGATTGGGAATGGGTGCCGCGAATAAAGTTCCAGGTGTCTCAGGCGGTATTGTAGCATTTGTTGCCGGCTTTTATGAAGAGTTTATTTATTCACTCCGAAAAATCAATCTAAAAGCTTTTAAATTACTCTTTAATGGCAGATTTAAAAGTTTTTACCGTTACGTAAACGGACAATTTTTATCGCTGCTGATATTTGGGATGTTAGTTAGCTATTTTAGCGTCTCCAAAATACTGGACTATTTTCTTGACCGACAAGAATTGCTTGTTTGGGCTACTTTCTTTGGAATGATAATAGGCTCCATTTATTTCATTGCCAACGACTTTAAGCATTGGAATAGAGGAACCATAACTGCTGGTCTGCTAGGGTTTATAGTGGGCATTTCCATTAGTTTTTTAAGCCCCGCCAAGGAAAATGACAATTTGTTTTTTATCTTTCTCTGTGGTATTATAAGCGTTTCCGGAATGACCCTCCCGGGCTTATCAGGATCATTTATCCTAATACTTTTGGGTAATTACGTATTGCTATTGGTAGATTCTGTAAATTCCTTATACGATACTATGGCTGAAATGATAAAAGGTGATTTTAGCTTCATAGAGAACCAGGCGCGTTTAAGAACTTTGAAAATTCTTGCCGTATTTACGATGGGATCTGCAACAGGTTTGGTTACTCTATCCCATCTCCTGGGGTATGTATTAAAACATTACAAGCATATTACTTCTGCAGTGATAATAGGATTTATTACCGGTTCTCTGGGTGTGGTATGGCCCTGGAAAAATGCCGTTTATGTTAAAGATGAAGCCGGAAAAATAGCTATCGATTCAAATGGGGATAAGATAATAATGAACTATGAAAGATACATTCCGGATTTTAGCGTTAGTGAAACCTGGTGGGCAATCATGTTCATAGTATTAGGAATTGGCCTGTTAATAGGGTTAGAAAAATATGGCAAAAACAGAGCAAAAAATACATAGTTTTGGACTAATAGGAAAGAATATTTCCTACTCTTTCTCCAAAACATATTTTAACAACAAGTTCACTTCAATGAACCTAGTGAACTATAGCTATGAAAATTTTGACCTCTCCAAAATAGAGGAATTTCCTGCTCTAATAAAAAAACATAACACGCTAAAAGGCTTAAATGTTACAATCCCTTATAAAGAGGCGATAATTCCCTATTTGGATAGTTTAAATAAAAAAGCGGAGCGCGTCGGAGCTGTGAACACAATAAAATTTAAAAAGGACGGTCTCAAAGGATACAACACAGATGTTTATGGTTTCAAAAAATCTTTCCAACCATTTTTAAAAGAATCGCACAATAAAGCTTTGATTCTCGGCACTGGCGGGGCCTCTAAAGCTGTTGCATTTGTTTTAAAAGAATTAGGTATCTCATACAAATACGTTTCAAGAAACCCAATAGGAGATCAGATTGGCTATACAGATTTAAATAAGAAAATTATTAGTTCGTACACTGTGCTTATTAATTGTACCCCATTAGGTACTTTCCCCGATACTGATGCCAAACCAAATATTCCATATGAATTTCTTACTTCAAACCATTTACTTTTTGATCTTATCTATAACCCCGTAAAAACTGCATTTCTATTATCAGGAGAACGCAAAGGCGCAATTATTTCTAATGGCGCAAAGATGCTGGAGCTACAAGCCGAAAAAGCTTGGCAAATATGGAATTCCTAATATTCTGAACCTGTATATTTGAAATAAGGCAAACCTCATAACACTTTAGGTAATAATTGATGCATAAAACTAGTTTTATTACCTTTGCAGTTATAAATACTGTTAGTATCTTACAATGTAGGATCTAACAAATCCGAAGTAACATTAAATAAAATGTTGGAAAATAAAGACCATAAACTACAGGATATTGTAGAGGGAGAAGAAAAATCAGAAACTACTGAATCTAAACAGGAATCAGAGAAAAGCACTGAACCAGAAGATAAATCCCAGGAAGTAATAACAGCCGATAAAACGGAAACTGTTAAAGAGGATGTGCATGAAGAAATAAATGAATCTAACGCGGAAGACGCAGAGGACAAAGACAATCATCGGCGGCATCATATTCCAATCCTGGATTATCACGCCATGTCTATGGAAAATCTGGTTGGAGAATTACAGAGATTGGTTCGAAATGAGAAAGTGCAGGCCATTAAAAAACATGTTGATGGCATAAAACACGAATTTGACTTAAAATTCCTCGATTTTTTAGAACATAAAAAAGAAGATTTCATAGCCAAGGGTGGTAACGAAATTGACTTCAGATATAATTCTGTTACTAAACGGCAATTCAACGAGGTCTATTCTGAATACCGTGATAAAAGAAATACCTACTATAAAAGTCTTGAGCAAAATCTAAACGAAAACCTTGCAAACAGATTGGAAATTATTGCTGAGCTTAAGGGGCTTGTGAATGTTGAAGAAGATATAAACACCACCTACAAAAATTTTAAAAACATTCTGGAAAGATGGCGAAATGCAGGGCCAATCCCAAGAAATAACTACAATGATGTATGGAGAACATACCATCACCATATTGAAATTTTTTATGACTTCCTGCATCTTAACAGGGAACTAAGAGACCTGGATTTTAAGCATAATTTAGAGGAAAAGTTAAAACTAGTTGAATGTGCCGAAGCCTTAGCAGAAGAAGAAGACCTCAATAAATCATTTAGGGAATTACAAACTCTTCATAAGGTTTGGAAAGAAGATATAGGGCCGGTTGATAAAGAACATCGAGAAGAAATTTGGGAACGCTTTAGTAATGCTACCAAAGTCCTGCACCAAAGGAGACAGGATTATTTTAAGGATCTTGACAAAGTGTATGAGCAAAACTTAGAAAAGAAAAAAAGCATTATTCAAAAGATTGTTGAAATAGGGTCTCATGTCGCCAGCCACCATAAAGACTTACAACAACAAATAAGAGATATAGAGGAACAACGAGAAGCTTTCTTTAAGGCCGGTAAAGTGCCACAGAATGTAAATGAACAAACCTGGGCAGATTTTAAAGAAGCCGTTAGAGGGTTTAACAGAAATAAAAACGCCTATTATAAAAAACTTAAAAAAGATCAGCAGGAGAATCTCGACAAGAAAAGAAACCTTCTCAGCTTAGCACTATCTTTAAAAGATAGTGAAGACTGGGATACGACAACCTCTGAAATGAAAAGAATACAGAGGGAATGGAAAACTATTGGGCATGTACCCCGAAAATATTCTGATAAGATTTGGAATGATTTCAAAAATGGGTGCAATCATTATTTTGACAGGCTGCACGCTATAAAAAATAAAGCACATAGTGAAGAGTCTGCAAATTTTGATAAGAAATTTGCCTGCCTGGACAAACTTAAAGTATTTGAACTTAGTGGTGATAAAGAAAAAGATTTGACAACAGTGAAGTCTTTTATTGAAGAATGGAAGTCTTATGGCAGGGTTCCTTTTAATAAAAAGAATATAAATGTCAAGTTTAACACCATTCTGGATGCTATTTTAAAAAAGCTTGATGTTAGTAGACAAGAATCGGAGCTAATGAAATATGGGGACAAGCTTAAAAAACTTGCTAACACAGATAATGAAAGAGCCCTAATCAATGAGCGAACATTTATCCGTAGAAAGATTGATGAAAGCTTAAATGAAATTCGCCAATTAGAAAACAATTTACTATTCTTCTCAAATACTTCAGGAGACAATCCTCTTGTTAAAGATGTTGTAAAGAACATAGACCGTCAGAAAGAAACCCTGGCAACGTGGAAAGCGAAGTTGAAAAATTTGAACATTCTGCAACATAATCTTAACAAAGAAGAAATTCAGGCAAATGAAGATTCCGACAGTTCAGAAGATGAATAAAACATATTTATGAAATATCCTCCTTATAATTTCTCACGATTAATCGTGAAAAATTAATAAAGATTAATAAAGTTGCATTATTTATCTTCCAGGGTAATTAATTCAAAACTCTTTTATTTTTACATTTCTAAATTTGATTCTTCCAGTTTCCGCAGCCTGAAGCGCAATATAACCCTCAGATAAATCATCGTTGTAAATATCCGCTGTAAGTTTACCATTTATCCAGGTACGGATATGGTTACTTTCACAAGTTATTTTGTAGCTATTCCACTTTCCTAGTGTTTGTACATTTACCAATGGTTTTGCCCTGGTAACAATAGATCCGGTTCTTGATTCCTGGTCCGGGTGGTAATCCCAAATATTCATCTCATAACAATCCTCGTTTGAGATTTCTTTGTTTTTACATCTCACAAATATTCCAGAGTTAATCCCTGCATCAGGATAGAACTCTAGTGAAAGTGTAAAACTTTGATATTTCTTATTCGTCATAATAAACCCCGATCCACCTAATGAGGTTCCGATCAACTGATCGCCATCAAATTTCCAGGACGCCCTTCCCTCCTGAAACCATTCATTTGAATCCTCAACAAAAATAACCTTCCCTTCACTCTCACCTAAACCGCAAGCATTAAATATCAGAAGTAATCCAAACAACCAGAAACAAGTCAAACTTTTAATCATAATTAGAAGCATTAAGTTGATACAATTATAAAGAATTGAACTTACTATCCAAAATTAAAGAAGTTTGATCTTGGAAGAGAATGTATAGACTTTAAATATCATTCCAAATAGGTATAATAGAAACTAAATCAAATTAAAGAATGTCTATTTGACCAAATCAAACATTCGGGTATATTTTACAATTATACTATTGTTCAAGGGATCGTTATCCTGTAAATTATGATTATACACAATAAATAGTCCTGTATTTGCCCGTTGCAGCCAACTAAACCTAAAATTGAATGCCCAAAGATTGTTCACCGTATTGTTTTGTACAAGTCCCTGTATTAAAATGTTTGACTTAAAAGCATAGGTCAATCTGGTTTGAAATACATTTGCTGTAAAATCCCCTCCGGGCAGTTCAAATTTGTTGTATTGATAAGAAAGATTTGCATTAAATTTTTCACCTGCTCTAAATTGCATAGAGGCCGTATTAAGGTATCGCGTACCACCAAAAGAACCTCCAAATACAGACCTGATATTAACAGATACTGGCTTAGAACCATTCGTGAAAAACACAAGTTGTCCTTCTGCATGTTTATATGTGCCGGACTCCACAATTACCCCTTCACTAATCTCAAATGGCTCAAGAAGGCCCTCTGTAGTTAAATTAAAACCTGTATGTATTTCTGTGCCACTTTTAAATTCCCAGTGATTATCTACATGCAAAAAACCAGTTTCCTGAAATCCATCAAAATTCCAATACCCTCTGTAGGATACATGTGGTCTTAATTCCAAAATCTTCGAATTTTCATTTTTAGGCCTGAGATGATAGAGCACCAGGCCCTCTGGTTTTCTGAATGCTGAACGCAAAAGAAATCCTACTTCCGGATTAAAACCCTGGCCAACTTCTGTATATGCTGCACGCATTTCCCAATTATCCCAATTATAGTCTGCTTGCAATTTAAAAGCATGTTCATTTATGGTGTCGTATGAACCTGAAGTTTGAGAGTAAAAACCGGATAATCTTGCCTTTCTACCCAGACCCAGTTTACCGTCAATAGAATAAGTTCGATTATAATCATCGTTGGATTCCAGTCCTGAACGATTTACAAAAATTGCGCCTAAAGCGCTTCTTCCTTTAAATTCGTAATTAACTCTGGCTACTGTAAAATTATTTTTTTCGATACCTTCCTCGTCCACATCATCCGTAAACATGGTAAGTAAACCAACATTAGTTCTGTTTAATTTACCGGATACTCTTGCACCACCGATGATGGGGACTATATTTCCATCGTCTCCTATGCCTATTCGCCGACTAAAAAATAGATCTACCTCCCCTGGGCTACCTACAGTAAATAACCCGGCATTTTCCAAAAAGAAAGATCGTTTTTCAGGAAAAAACAAGTTAAACCTATCCAGGTTCACCTGCTGATCATCCACCTCAACCTGGGCAAAATCTGTATTATATGTCAGATCAAGAGTGAGACTTGGTGTAATGCTGTATTTTATATCCCCCCCAATTTCAGGTGTAAATTCAGTTTTAGGTTCACTGGAAGTGTGGTCCTTGTCTAACCTGCCCAAAACATAAGGTATTATTTTAAGGTTCCCGGGGCTTCTAAGTTCCAATCCGGTTAATGTCCCGGCCAGCGAAAGACGATACAGTGTAAATCCGATAGGCATCTGTGCCCAATAAACAATTTCATTCGTCTTGCGAATATTTCTACGAAAGTTGATTCCCCAGTCCTTTCCGGCCTGAAATCGAATTGTTCTCAAAGGAATGGCAAACTCCGCACTCCATCCATATTCTTTAACCTGTGCCTTAACGGTATAAGAGGCATCCCAATTAAGGTTAAAACCTCCTATAGTCCCTGATTGTTGTCTGTTTACATTTCTATTACCTTGACCTTCATTATCTACCTGGGCGTCATATTCAATTCCGAGTGAGTTTGTCCCAAAAACAAAACCATTCTGTCCATCTTTATAAGTGTCTAAAACAAAAATAAAGGCATCGGTGTTATCCAAATTTGCATCTCTTCGCGGATCAGAGACCACCAACTTATCGGGCTTTGCATCATAGCAAATAACAGAGAGATAAAAAGTTTCATCGGTATAGGCTATGCGAATCTCAGTTTTCTCAGATGCGGGATTTCCAAAATTAGGTTGAACTTGATATAGTTTGCCAAATGGAGTTATTTCCTTCCAAATTTCATCATCCATTACTTCACCATCAATTACCGGTCCCTTTTTAATAGGTATTGCCCTGGCTATGGGACGATCGGCGGTGTCATAAGTAGACTCTGTAACCTGACAATATAGGTATGTCGTATTGCATAAAATACATAAGATAATAAATAAAACGTATGCTACCCGCATGAGCTCGTGGTTAGTCAGGTGAATTAAAAGTAATACTATTTTAGTAAATAAAAGGACCCTGTTTTAAGAATTATTTATCATTACGATCTTTTTAATTAAGTCTATAAAACACTGTATTACCGAAGTAAACCAACTTAAAATTTTTATATTTAAGGATACATATTACTTTAATCATGAAAAAACAATTTTATTCTCTGTTTCCATTTCTATTTCTTTTGTTTTCTCTCATATTTAGTTACGGTCAATCTTCACATGTTTCTAATGATATTACTGGGGGTGTCTCTGAAATACGGCTTGACAGGTATTCAACTTTTTTGAATACTGAAATAACTGAAGCACGAATACCCGGAGCTGTTTCCTATATATATAGGAACGGACAGGTAGTACACAAAGCAGCTTTTGGATACAGCAGCTGGGAAGCGAAGAAACCAATGCAACAAGACAATATTTTTCATATTATG
>CBDTVT010000137.1:0-7961 GCA_965364275.1 uncultured Eudoraea sp.
CGCCAGACGAACAAACAGACAGTTTAGAAAAAATAGTATTTTATCCGGGCGTCCTTAGCTATCTGAGCAGAATAGCCATGGAATTGGATTTTGAATTGGTCATGGTGAGTAATCAGGATGGTCTTGGGTCAGAGACATTCCCCGAAAAAACATTTTGGCCGGCTCATAATTTTATTCTTAAGTGTTTTGAGGGCCAGGGGATAGTCTTTTCAGAAACCCACATAGATCGAACCTTCCCACATGAAAACGCGGAGACCCGAAAACCTGGTACAGGAATGCTGAAGAAGTATTTCGCTGAAGAATATGACCTTCAAAACTCTTTTGTAATTGGCGATCGGTTAACCGATATGGAACTGGCAAAAAATTTGGGATCTAAAGGAATTTATATAAATACAAATACGTATTTGGGAACAAATGAGATAACTGTTGTAGAAGCTGAATTAAAGGAAACAATTGTCCTGGAAACGGCAGATTGGAAGGCCATTTATGATTTCTTAAAACTTGAAAACAGAGTCGCTGAAATTTCAAGAAAAACTAAAGAAACTGATATTCGTATTCAACTGAATTTAGACGGAACCGGGATAAGCAATATTTCTACGGGGATTTTATTCTTTGATCATATGCTGGACCAACTTGCCAGGCATGGTCAGATGAACCTGGATATTAGCGTAAAGGGTGATTTAGAAGTAGATGAACACCATACCATTGAGGATACAGGGATTGCCCTGGGTGAGGTATTCCATAAAGCTTTAGGTAATAAGTTAGGATTGGAACGTTATGGTTTTTGTTTGCCAATGGACGATTGTCTTGCACAGGTAGCTCTTGATTTTGGAGGGCGTAGTTGGTTAGTTTGGGAGGCTGATTTTAAACGAGAAATGATTGGTAAGATGCCAACGGAAATGTTTTATCATTTCTTTAAATCTTTTTCGGATGGAGCAAAAGCCAATTTGAATATAAAAGCAGAAGGAACCAACGAACATCATAAGATAGAAGCCATATTTAAGGCATTTGCCAAAGCAATCAAGATGGCTGTAAAGCGCGATGTGGATAAAATGTTATTACCAACGACAAAGGGAATACTCTAGAAATCGATTCAGAGTATCGAAATAAAGAATCGCCAAAGTATTAAAGTACATGAAATTGGTTATAGTAGATTATGGGGCAGGCAATATCCAAAGTATAAAGTTTGCTTTCAAACGCCTTGGGTATGAGGCCGTATTGAGTGATAAGGCTGAAGAGATAAAGGCCGCGGACCGCGTGATATTTCCGGGTGTTGGGGAAGCAAGTAGTGCTATGAATAAATTGAAGGTCAGTGGTTTAGACAAGGTAATTCCGGAATTACAACAGCCTGTTTTAGGTATTTGTCTGGGGATGCAGTTAATGTGCCATACTTCTGAAGAAGGTAATACAGCGGGGTTAGGTATTTTTGATACTGACGTTGTCAGATTTACCAACAGCGTTAAAGTCCCGCAAATTGGATGGAATCAAATAACTAATCTTAAATCTGCTTTATTTAAGGATGTAGTTGAAAAAGATCATATTTACCTGGTACATAGTTATTATGCCCCAATTTGTGAAGAGACTATAGCGGTCACAGAATATGAAATGGAGTATAGTAGTGCTTTACAGAAAGATAACTTTTATGGGGTTCAGTTTCACCCTGAAAAAAGCAGTAAAGTGGGAGCACGGATATTAAAAAACTTTCTAGCATTATAGTGGGAAATGAAAGAATTGAGAATCAGTACAGATATTCGTGAAATGGATATTGCTTTGATCCATGATTATCTTTCAAAGCAATCATACTGGGCAAAAGGAAGAGGCAAAGAAGAAGTTATGAAATCAATGGCCAATTCTATTTGTTTTGCCGTGTTTGACGGTAAAGAGCAAATTGGTTTTGCACGACTTGTTACAGATTATGTAGTATTCGCATGGTTAATGGACGTATTTGTTTTAGATGAATACAAGAGCAATGGAGCAGGTAGATTTTTGATGGATTATATTATGAATTTGCCCGAACTTCAAGAAGTAAATGGATTTGGTTTAAGAACAAAAGATGCCCATGACTTTTATAGAAAATATGGGTTTCACAAAATTGCTGAACCGGAAACATGGATGCAAAAAATAAGATAAATGAGATTAATACCGGCAATAGACATTATAGAAGGTAAATGTGTCAGGCTCTCACAGGGAGATTATAGCACCAAAAAAGTTTATAGCGAAAGTCCATTGGAAGTAGCACTCAAATTTGAAGCTCACGGAATTCAATATATTCACCTGGTTGATCTCGATGGTGCAAAAGCAAAACATATTGTAAATTATAAGGTTTTAGAAACCATTGCTACTAAAACAAATCTAAAAATCGATTTTGGAGGGGGATTGAAGACCAATGAAGATTTGAAAATTGCATTTGATTGCGGTGCCGGGCAAATAACCGGAGGCAGCATCGCAGTAAATGACCGTGATACTTTTCTGGAATGGATTGAAACCTATGGAGCCGAACGAATCATCCTGGGAGCAGATGTTAAAGACGAACGAATTGCAATTACAGGATGGCAGGAAGAATCGGATAAGAAATTAATTCCATTTGTTAAGGATTACTATAAGAAAGGGATCCGATATATCATTTGCACGGATATTAAAAAGGACGGGATGTTGGCAGGACCTGCAATAGAGTTATATAAGCGGCTTCTTGAAGAAACGAAGATAAATAAGACGGTGGTAAATATGAGTGGTGTAGAAGATGTGAAAATTCCGGGTATAAATCTTATTGCCAGTGGAGGAATAGCACATTTTGAAGATTTACCCGCATTGCAAGAAATTGGTTGCGAAGGCGCTATACTTGGTAAAGCCATCTATGAGAATAAGATTAGTTTAGAGCAATTAGAACAGTTCATATTATCAGCATGACTAATATAAAAGATATATTGGTGTCAGAATTTTTGGAAAATTCTATTTACAGATTAGATGAGGGTACCCGAATGATTAAAATTAGTCTTGATTCTATTTCAGAATCAGATATCTGGAAAAAACCAAATGAATCGTCCAATAGTATTGGTAACCAAATAACTCATATTTGTGGTAATATGACCCAATATATTATTGCATCTTTAGGAGAACAAGATGATTATAGAAATAGAGATGAAGAATTCTCAATGACCGGTGGATTTACTAAAATCCAGCTAATACAAAAACTGGAAGATACCGCTAAAAAAGCCAAGCTTGTACTAAATGAATGTAATAAAAGGCAATTAATTAAAAAACGTGATGTGCAGGGATTTAATCTCTCTGGAATAGGAATTGTAATTCATGCAGTTGAACATTATTCCTATCATACAGGTCAAATTGCATTTTGGGCCAAGTTAATGACCAACAAGGATTTAGGGTTTTTTGATGGAAGGGACTTGAATATTAAAAACGAACTTTAGAAGATGCTTACCAAAAGAATAATTCCTTGTTTGGATATAAAGGACGGCCGTACGGTAAAAGGCGTTAATTTCGTGGATTTACGAGACGCAGGAGACCCTGTTGAACTTGCAGAAGTCTATGCAAATGAAGGTGCAGACGAATTGGTTTTTCTTGATATATCTGCAACCGAGGAAAGGCGAAAGACCCTTGCTAAATTGGTTAAACGCGTAGCAGAAAAAGTCAATATCCCTTTCACAGTTGGTGGTGGTATTTCTTCAGTGGAAGATGTTGATATTCTGCTGCATAATGGGGCAGACAAAGTTTCTATAAATTCCTCTGCCGTTAAAAATCCTGATTTAATTAATGAACTGGTTGCTAAATTCGGTTCTCAGTGTATAGTAGTGGCTATAGACGCAAAGCAAATAAATGGGATTTGGAAAGTACATCTTATGGGAGGCAAAGTACCTACGGAATTAGAACTGTTTCAATGGGCGAAGGAAGTTGAAGAAAGAGGCGCAGGAGAAATATTATTTACATCGATGGACCATGATGGCACAAAAAACGGATTTGCCAACGAAACACTGGCAAAACTCTCAACAGAGCGGAATATCCCCATAATTGCATCAGGTGGGGCCGGAAACATGCAGCATTTTATAGATACTTTTAATGATGGTAAAGCAGATGCTGCATTGGCTGCCAGTGTATTTCATTTTAAGGAAATGGAGATAAAAGATCTTAAAAAGGAATTACAGGATAATGGCATTCCTGTTAGATTATAATTAAATTTTACTTTGCAATAAAAGAATTGAACTATGGAAATAGCATTTGACAAAAATAAAGATGGACTTGTACCCGCAATAATACAGGACCATACTACGAAAAATGTGCTAATGCTTGGTTATATGAATGAGGATGCCCTCAAAAAAACTTTGGAAACCGGAAAAGTTACCTTCTATAGTAGAAGCAAAAATAGAATATGGCAAAAAGGTGAGGAAAGTGGGAATTATCTGAAATTGGTAGATGTTGAAATTGATTGTGACAATGACACCTTATTAATTTCTGCAAACCCCGCTGGACCTACATGCCACAAGGGAAGTGATACCTGCTGGAATAAAAATAATGATCAAAATTTTGGTTTTCTGACCCAGCTTGAAGCTATAATATCGGATAGAAAAGAGCATAGTAGTAATGAAAAGAGCTATGTAAGTTCCTTGTTTAAAAGTGGGATAAACAAAATTGCCCAGAAAGTTGGTGAAGAAGCTGTAGAAACTGTCATTGAAGCAATGGACAATGATAACAAGCTTTTCCTTGAAGAAAGTGCTGACTTGCTTTTTCATTACCTTATTTTATTACAGGCTAAAGGTTTTCAGCTTAATGATGTAGTGGACATACTCAAGAGCAGGCATTCAACAAAATAGTTCAAAATCTTTAAGTTTTCTTAAATTTAATACTGCATTTTATGAAATGTAGTACTTTTAGCTAATGGCTATGAAAACAGGAAAAGGCTTTCGATTTCTAAATTACGAGGCGCCACAACTTTCCCCTTTTGAAAAACTTTTTGAGATTTTTCAGGAACTTATTACACATACTTCAGGTGATGTGGACGAGGCACTGGATTGGTTAAGAGAATTGGATAAGGAGTATGAACTTACAGATGAGAATTATTCCATTGATGATTTTATCGAGGAGCTGAAGGCAAAGGGATTTTTACGGGAAGAATTGGAAGAGGGTAGTGGTAGTGGTGATGGTGAAGGTCAATCTGGTCAACCTAGTCTTGCTATTACTGCTAAAATGGAGCGTATTATTCGTAAGCGCGCTTTAGATCAGATTTTTGGCAAACTTAAGCGAAGTGGAGCCGGGAATCATAAGACCGGCAAATCAGGTCCGGGAGACGAGCATACTGGTGACTTTAGGGAGTATCGTTATGGAGATTCTTTAGAGCATATATCTATGACGGAAAGTTTGAAAAATGCCCAGATTAATCATGGTATGGATAGTTTTTCTCTCACCGAAGACGATCTTGTAGTTGAAGACACCCATTTTAAAGCTCAAATGAGTACTGTGCTGATGATAGACATTAGTCATTCTATGATCTTATATGGAGAGGACCGTATTACACCAGCCAAAAAGGTCGCAATGGCATTAGCCGAGCTTATTACGACAAGGTACCCGAAAGATACTCTTGATATTTTGGTTTTTGGCAATGATGCCTGGCCCATTCCCATTAAGGATCTTCCTTACTTAAAAGTAGGACCATACCATACCAATACCGTTGCCGGATTACAGCTTGCTATGGATATGTTGAGGAGAAAAAGAAATACCAATAAACAAATCTTTATGATCACGGATGGTAAACCCAGTTGTTTGCGAATGCCGGATGGTACTTATTATAAAAATAGTGTTGGCCTCGACGATTTTATTGTTGAAAAATGTTACAATACCGCAAGGCAGGCAAGAAAATTACATATTCCCATTACTACTTTCATGATAGCACAAGATCCTTATTTGAGACAATTCATAAGGCACTTTACAGAAGCTAATAATGGAAAAGCATTTTTTACAGGCCTGGAAGGTTTAGGAGAAATGATTTTTGAAGATTATGAACAAAATAGAAAAAAAAGATTAAAGTAAAAGATTAATATAACCCCATAAAGAATTGTTATACAAAGATATAGATAATTATGAAAATAGATTTTAAAAAAATATCTACCTTAGGAGATCTCAAGGCTTCAGGCTATCAAAGCAGGAGTATAAAGGATGAACTAAGATGGAATCTACGTGATAAAATAAGCAAAGGAGAAGAGACTTTCCACGGTATTTGGGGGTATGAAGAATCGGTAATTCCTGAGTTAGAACGTGCCATTTTATCTCGCCATAATATTAATTTATTAGGACTTAGAGGTCAGGCGAAAACGCGATTGGCAAGGCTAATGGTTAACCTGCTGGATGAATGGATACCTTTTGTTGAGGGATCAGAGATTAATGATGACCCTCTTAAGCCCATATCGCGGTTCAGTAGAGAACTTATCAAGGAGAAGGGTGATAAAACGCCTGTTTCGTGGTTACACAGAGAAGATCGTTTTTATGAAAAACTAGCCACACCAGATGTGACTGTAGCAGATTTAATAGGTGATGTAGATCCGATTAAGGCCGCAAATATGAAACTATCTTATGCAGATGACAGGGTTATTCATTTTGGAATGATTCCACGTTCAAACCGCTGCATTTTTGTTATCAATGAACTACCGGATCTCCAGTCAAGGATTCAGGTATCCTTATTTAACATTTTGCAGGAAGGAGATATTCAGATAAGAGGCTTTAAATTGAGATTACCCCTGGATATTCAGTTTGTTTTTACGGCTAATCCTGAAGATTATACGAACAGGGGTAGTATAGTTACACCTTTAAAGGACAGGATAGGATCTCAAATTCTTACGCATTACCCTGAAGAAATAGAAATTGCCAGAAGAATTACCGAACAAGAGGCTCAATTAGATGAGAGACAGGAAAAATCTATTTATGTACCAGACATGGCGAAAGATTTACTTGAGCAGATTAGTTTTGAGGCACGTAGAAGTGAATATGTCGATTCAAAAAGTGGGGTTAGTGCACGAACAAGTATTACGGCCTTCGAAAACCTGTTAAGCACTGCAGAACGAAGGGCATTGATTTCCGGCGAAGATAAGACCCAGGTAAGACTTAGTGATTTTATGGGAGTCATTCCGGCTATTACTGGGAAAATAGAACTGGTATATGAAGGCGAACAAGAAGGTGTAGATACAGTTGCACTTATACTATTTGAAGATGCCATTAAAACGTTGTTCTCCAATTATTTTCCAAAGATTGAGAAATTGGAGCATAAGGATGCAGAAAGCCCATATGATAATTTGATCAATTGGTTCTTTGAAAGCGAGGGATTTGATCTGATGGACAATTTAACCGATAATGAATATGAAGCTACGCTCAATAGTATTCCTGAACTAAACACACTTATTAAAAGGCATCAGCCAGATATTCCCAAAGAGGATACATTTTTTCTTAAGGAATTTCTATTGTGGGGACTTGTTGCTAATAAAAAGTTAAGTAAGCGCAGATTTCAAAAGGGATATCAATTTAAAGACCTTTATGGGAGTTTCATAAGTAAATTATAAGCTGTATTTAAATAACAAAAGCCCTTTAAATCAAGGGCTTTTGTCTTCATAGCAATTCTTAACCCATTTCATATATTGTAAGGTTAAAAATAAATGAGCTAGCTTTCTTAGGGCCACTCCATACTGTAATAGTGGTATCAGGAAGATCAATTATTATTATAGTAGCCGAAACGATCACGTTTTCCTTACAGAACTACAATCAAAAATTTAGAATTTTGTGAACACTTTGAAATCCCGATCACTTTTATTTTTTATGTAATCATGAAAATTACAAAAGATTAAGGTTTGATTGCTTTAAGTGAAAAGACCCTGGAAATTCATCCAAGGTCTTTTACATTGCCATAACATAATAGAAAATTGTTATTGCCACGAATCAATATTCTCATTAATGTTATCAAAGTTATA
>CBDTVT010000138.1:0-7932 GCA_965364275.1 uncultured Eudoraea sp.
CTGAGCATTTTCTTCAGCGGCCAAAATGGCTTCTGGTATTGCCTCGACTCCAACGACTTTCTTAGCTTCAGCAGCAATGAATTGAGCTATAGTTCCAATTCCGGTATAAAGATCATAAACCAGCTCCGTTTTGTTTAAATCAGCCAATTCTCTAACTACTTTATAAAGTTCGTAGGCTTGTTGAGAATTGGTCTGATAAAACGACTTTGCATTGATCTTAAATTTAAGACCCTCCATTTGTTCGGAGATAAATTCTTCGCCGTAATGGCAATGAATTTCCTGATCATAAATTGTGTCATTACCTTTGCGGTTAATAACGTATAGTAGAGAGTTAATCTGTGGAAATTTATTCTTGAGATGATTTAACAATCCGTTTCGTTTGTTCTCGTCGTCATCATAGAATTGAATTAGCACCATGACTTCTTTCGTAGACGACGTTCTTATCATTAGCGTACGCAAAAGCCCCTTTTGATTTCTAGGATTAAAAAAGCTAAGTTCATTTTCCTGGGCATATTTCTTTATTTCCAGGCGTATGTCATTTGAAGGATCTGATTGTAAATGACATTTTTTAATATCAAGTATTTTATCCCACATTCCCGGGATATGAAATCCAATTGCATTTTTATCTGTTATTTCATTTTTTGAAGTGATTTCTTCCTGGGTTAGCCACCTGCTGTCAGAAAATGAGAATTCCATTTTATTACGGTAAAAATACTTTTGATCAGACCCAATTATTGGCGAAATTTCAGGAATGTCCAGATGACCTATTCGTCTTAAATTGTTTTCAACTTCTTTTTGTTTGTAATACAATTGGTGTTGGTATCCCATATGTTGCCATTTGCATCCTCCACAAACCCCAAAATGTTCACATACAGGTTCTGTGCGTTTATCAGACAAGGTGTAAAATTTAATCGCGACACCCTCAAAATAGGCCTTTCTTTTTTTTGTGGTTTGAACATCCACAACATCGCCTGGCACAGCATTGGAGATGAAGATAACTCTGCCATCTGGTGCTTTACCGATGGTTTTTCCTTTGGCACCTGCATCTATGACGGCTACATTCTCAAAAATTTCTCTGGTTCTGCTTTTCCTCATGCGGCAAAAATACTATTTACCGCGAATCTTTAATCTTATCTTTAAGAGGATTTGGATAAAAAAAGGCAAAAATAATTGAACCTTTTCCAAATTAATCGGTCTCTATTGTAAGAAAGGATATGGGAAACGCTAAAAAAATATTCGAAGGATTGTTGGTTTTACAATATCGATCAGGGAATAAGAAAGCATTTTCTTTATTAGTAAAACGATATAATTCAAAAATGTGTAACCACGCCTATTGGTTCACTTATGATAAAGACATAGCTAAAGATATCGTTCAGGACAGCTGGGGAATAATTATCAAAAAGCTACCCTACTTAAAAAAATCTAACAGTTTTGGTAGTTGGGCGATGCAGATAGTCACCAGAAAATCCATTGATTATTTAAACAAAAATCATAGAGATAGTGAAAAATTACAGGATTACTATAACGAGCCGAAAGTAGATAATGATTTAGACCACAAAGAATCTGATCTATCAAAAGTTTATGAGGCTATTAAGGGATTGCCTCAAGATCAACAAGTTGTTCTTCGTTTGTTTTATTTGGAAGAGTATTCCCTAAAGGAAATCAGTGAGATTTTAGACAAATCAGAAGGGACGGTAAAATCAAGATTATACCACGCCCGTGAAAAATTAAAGACAATTTTAAAAAAGAGAAATCATGAATAAGAAGACAGAAAAAATTGACGAACTAATCAAAGAGACTTTATCTAAAGAAGAGGCTGCTTTTTACGATGAGTTGGAAGAACAAAATCTGATAGGAAAAATTGGGGAAGTTTATAGGGGAAAATTAGGATGGTTAGCAGCCATTATGAATGTAGTGCACTTGCTAATGTTTATGGCATTCGTTTATTGTATAGTTCAGTTTTTTAATACGGATAACACTAATGAACTTATAAAATGGGCATCTGCCGGTTTTTTGAGCATGATAGCAATGGGAATGCTTAAGTTATTTGTTTGGATGCAAATGGATAAGAATGATATTCTTCGTGAACTCAAACGATTAGAACTACAAATAGCAACCCTTAGCAGGATTGAAAAATAAAGAAGAGAAGCATAGCTTATTTCATAAATAGCGGCATAATTTGTAATTTAGCGCTTCCGCATAGGATGATTTCTCTCCCAAAGAAGGAATAGCTAAAGTTTTATTTAAATTGTCAGGAAAATGGCAGTATTAGAAAAGATATCTTCCCAAGATGCTATAGCATTGGAAGCTAAATACGGAGCACAAAATTATCATCCATTACCAGTAGTTCTAAACAGGGGTGAGGGAGTTTATGTTTGGGATGTAGATGGTAAGAAATATTATGATTTTTTATCAGCATACTCAGCTGTTAATCAAGGGCACTGCCACCCACATATTATTTCTGCCTTAAAAGAACAAGCTGAAAAATTAACTCTTACTTCCAGAGCATTTTATAATGATATGCTTGGTAAATACGAAAAATACGTTACCGAATACTTTGGTTTCGATCGTGTATTACCTATGAATACTGGAGCTGAAGCGGTAGAAACAGCAATGAAATTAGCCAGGAAATGGGGATATGAAAAAAAAGGGATTCATACGAATCAGGCAAAAATAATTGTTTGTCAAAATAATTTTCATGGTCGTACTATTTCCATTATTTCTGCCTCCAATGATCCAATAGCTACAGAGAATTTTGGTCCGTTTACTCCAGGAATTTTCTCAATCAGATATAATGATATAAATGCCCTAGGGGAGGCTTTGGAGGACAAAAATGTTGCCGCATTTATGGTTGAACCTATACAAGGAGAAGCGGGTGTTTATGTGCCAGAGGACAACTACTTAAAGGAAGCGTATAATCTATGCAAGCAAAAGAATGTTTTGTTCGTTGCGGATGAAGTGCAGACTGGTATTGCCAGGACCGGCAGATTACTGGCTTCTTGTGGTAATTGTTCCTGTACTGATAAGTTATGTAGTGGAACCCCGGAAGTGAAACCCGATATATTGATTTTAGGAAAAGCTTTGTCCGGAGGTGTTTTCCCTGTCTCGGCTGTTCTTGCGAATAATGATATCATGGATGTAATCCGACCCGGAAATCACGGTTCTACCTTTGGAGGAAACCCTTTGGCTTGCGCAGTTGCGATTGCCGCCCTGGAAGTGGTCAAAAACGAAAATCTAGCCGAAAATGCTTATTACCTTGGGAAATTATTTCGGTCTGAAATGAGAAAATTAATAGAAAAAAGCGCCCTTGTAAACCTGGTACGAGGCAAAGGGCTTTTAAATGCGATCGTCATTAATGACACGGAAGACAGCTCTACTGCCTGGGAAATATGTTTAGCATTGAAAGAAAAAGGGTTACTCGCAAAGCCTACCCATGGAAATATCATTCGTTTTGCGCCGCCACTGGTCATGACAAAAGATCAGCTCTTAGACTGCGTTTCTATTATTTCTAAAACTATAATGGCTTTTGAGAAAAATAGCGGTTAAAAAATAGATTTATTAATGTTTGGACAATAAAAAACCCTGATATATTTATCAGGGTTTTTTTTATTCTGTGTACTTCTTAGGAACGAATTTCTTTGATCCTGGCTTTTTTACCCGTAAGACCTCTAAAGTAAAAAATACGAGCTCTGCGCACTTTACCTTTTTTGTTAATCTCAACTTTCTGCAAAGCCGGCATGTTTACCGGAAATATTCTTTCAACACCAATTGTGCCCGACATTTTACGAATTGTAAATGTTTCTGTTGCACCGGTTCCTCTTCTTTGAATTACTACCCCCTTAAAAAACTGTGTACGTGTTTTTTCGCCTTCCTTTATTTCGTAATAAACGGTAATTGTATCACCAGGAGTGAATTTTGGAAATTCTTTTTTTGGGACAAATTCGTTTTCAACAAATGTTATTAAGGATTCCATTGATCTTTATTTTAATTAAGTCAAAAACAACATTCACGGACTTCGTCAGAGGTTGATTTCAAATCGATTGCAAAAATAGTCTTTAAATTATTACATACAAGATATTTTTCGCAATTTTTATACGGAAATACCATTTTTTACTCCTTGAGTAAATCAGGTCTGCGCTTTAAAGTTCTTTCCATTGCTCGGTCTTCCCGCCATTTTTCAATTTCAGGAAAGTTACCGCTTAATAAAATATCAGGAACATTCAGGCCTTTATATTCTCTGGGTCTGGTGTATACAGGGGGGGCCAACAAATCGTCCTGAAATGTATCCGTTAGGGCAGACGTTTCATCATTAAGTACGCCAGGAAGCAAACGAATAACAGAGTCACACAGTACAGCTGCCCCTAATTCACCTCCCGATAATACATAATCTCCAATAGATATTTCCCTGGTGATTAAAGAATCTCTAACTCTTTGGTCAACTCCCTTATAATGACCACAGAGAATAATAATGTTTTTTAATAAGGACAGAGCATTTGAGGCTTTTTGATTTAGGGTCTCGCCATCAGGGGTCATATAAATAATCTCATCATAATGTCGCTCTTTTTTAAGAGCACTGATACATTTATCAATAGGTTCAATCATTAAAACCATACCTGCCCCACCCCCAAATTGGTAATCATCTACTTGATTATAACTTTTATCTGTATAATCCCTTAAGTTATGCAGATGTATTTCTACCAGTTTCTTTTCTATTGCACGCTTCAATATCGAGGCATCAAAAGGGCTTTTTAATAATTCTGGTAAGACAGTAATAATATCTATTCGCATAAGAGTTATTCTTGTTCTATTTAAATGGACCTATTTATCTTCCCAAAAATAATAAAGAGAGGAGGTATTTTTTTTCCAACCCAGGCGTTTATATAATTTTTGTGTAGGATTGTTTATTGCAGTTTCCAGAGCCAACCCTTTATAATCTAACAATATGCAATAATTCTTAGCGCTGTTCAATAATTCTTCGCCAATACCTTTTTTCCGAAATTCATTATATACATACAAATCGTTTAAAATAAATAAAGGTTTAAGGTTTACAGTGGAAAAAGTAGAATATAATTGGGTAAAACCCGCTGGAGAACCATTATAAAATGCTATAAAGATCGTAGAATCCTTATTCTTTATTCTGGCTTCCAAAAATCTTCCGGCCCCCGGTTCATCTGAATTCTGGCCGTAGAATATTCTGTATTTATTCAAAAGTGGTATCAATATTGGGATATGTTCTTCTTTCGCCTGAATAATATTGATCATTATGTATTATGCTAAAAAAAGCTCCCTTTAGGAGCTTTTTTTATTTTGATTTTCTGTATTTATTTATTTCGTCCTGGAGTTGCCTGCTTATCCTTTGTTCTCTTTCCAAAGCCCTGCGCCTGTGGTCCTCATATTCAGTTTCCAACTCGCTTAAATTGGTCTTTGCCTCCTGAGTTAGGATATTGCTTGTTCGAAACTTATAAACAAACAGAAAGAATAACAGGAGTAAGCCAATTATTACAGTCCACAGAATGACATTATAAGTAGCCTTGGAAACTTGAGCACCTAATAAGGACATACTGTCTTTCTCATTGCTTACGGTTGTAAGGCTATCAGTGGTTTCTTTTAATTTACTATTAAGGGAACTAATAGTGGCTTCGTGGTTACTTATAGTGCTTTTTAGTTCAATTGCCTTTTTATTTGAGGCATTTACAGAATCAAGAACATTTTTCTTGAGCTTATCGAGGTTGATAATTCGAACCACCTCATATCTTTTTCCTTCGGCATTATAGTTGCCAGATTTTTTGTATAAATATTCAAATTGACTTTCTATAGAACCACTATCTAAAGACAATTCTTCCTGCTGGGCACTCTGTTGTGCAAAGTGTAGGTTACAAGTCAGGAAGGCGATTACAATATAAAATTTACTAAAACCTTTCATTAAAATAATTCTAAGTATTAATATATGATTTAGAGAGGGAACTAAAGTACTCTAATATTATTAATTAATAAAAAAAATTCGACTATCATGAATTATTTTTAAAAATTCTGAAAGCTCTGATAACTGATGAAAAAGCCCGTTAATAATACGTAAATCGTCTCACTTTTGCAATATATTTTGCTAATCTGATTACCTGATGTGCATACCCAAACTCATTATCGTACCAAACATACAGCACAATATTTTTACCATCAGCAGATACTATAGTTGCGTTACTGTCATAAATAGAAGGTGCGGCTGTGCCAACAATATCTGTCGAAACCAGTTCATTACTTAGTGAATATTTAATTTGCTCCACCAAATCACCTTCCAAAGCATACTTTTTTATTATGGTATTTAGGGCTTCACCCGATGTTTTACTTTTAATCTCCAAGTTGAGTACAGCCAGTGAACCGTTCGGAACAGGCACTCTTATTGCATTTGATGTTAGTTTACCTTTCAGTGATGGCAGTGCTTTTTCCACTGCACTTCCTGCCCCTGTTTCCGTAATTACCATATTTAATGCAGCTGCTCTTCCTCTTCTGTATTTACCATGTAAATTATCAACCAGGTTTTGATCGTTTGTATAAGCATGGATGGTTTCCAAATGTCCCTTTTTTATCCCCAGAGAATCATCAACAACCTTTAATATTGGTGTTATGGCATTCGTTGTGCATGAGGCAGCGGAATAGATGTCATTAGTATCCGGATCAAAATCATATTGATTAACACCATGTACAATATTTGGTATTTCTTTACCAGGCGCGGTCAGAAGAACCTTGCTAACCCCTGATGCTTTCAAATGTCTTTCCAAAGATTTTTTATCCCTGAAGGCCCCTGTATTATCAATAATCAAAGCATTATTAATTCCGTATTTGGTATAATCTATTTTTTCAGGATTATCAGAATTAATAATGTGCACCGTAGTGCCATTAATAATTAAAGCCTTCTTAGTGATATCATAATCTACTGTTCCTGTAAATTGACCATGAATAGAATCTGTTTTCAATAATGTGGCCCTTTTCTCCAGAATTTCCTCAGTTAGTTTTCCTCTGGTTACTATAGCCCTAAGCCTTAGCTGATTGCCTTTGCCGGTTTTAGCCATTAGCTCTCTTGCTATTAGCCTTCCTATTCTGCCAAAACCGTATAGCACTACATCCTTAGGCTTAATTTCTTTGGAATTATTGGCATCTTTTAATTTATAAAGAATAAATGTCTTAGCGTCGTGATAATTATTATTATCTGAATGGTACTCGTAGGTAAGCTTTCCGATATCTATCTTGGATGGTGGCAATTTAATGTCACTAATAGCACGTAATAATTCTATTGAATCAAAGATAGAAACCGGTTTTTGCACAAATTCACCTGCGTATTCGTGAAGGTTTATTATATCACTGACGTTTTTATCAATCACTTGGTTCTTAAAAAGCACCACTTCGATGGCTTTATCATACCATAGATCACTTATAATTTTGATGAATTCCGTTGTGGCTTTTCTTCTATCGGCCTGAAAAGCAAGCTCTTTTTCATAAGATTTGATTGGGCTCATCTATGTAATGTTATTTTATTTAAGGGCAAAATTATTGAATTCTAATGGGATCACATAAGGAAAAGATAAATAAAAAAGCACTCCAAAAAGAGCGCTTTTTATAGTATTAAAAGTAACTTCTTTATTGAAAAACTATTCGTTCTTTCTCCCCATTTTTATCGATAAGGGTTATTACCGTTTTGTCATATCTTGAGATAGCGCCAAAGATGTTTTTTGCTTCATATATATCATTTACTTTTTCATCATCAATTTTCAAAATCACTTTTCCATTTAACCCATATCCTCTATAGGTCTCGGGTACCCCGGTAATTTTTACACCGGTATTTGTATTAAAAATTTCCTTGTCATTTTCTGACAAGTTTTTAACTCGGAGCCCCATAATTGGAACAATAATGGATTGCCTTTCTTTTAATTCAACCGG
>CBDTVT010000139.1:0-7924 GCA_965364275.1 uncultured Eudoraea sp.
TATTTTCTTCATCCACTACCTCAATATCCAGGGTGTCATGAACTTCAGGTACTTCATATGGCAAGGGATCCACGGCGTTAATCTCCAGGACTTTTTCTTTGGTTAGTTGATTTCCCATAGCAGAACTGCCTTTTACACTAATAAACTCCTCTATATTGATTTTGAGGTTATCTCTGCGTTCCTCACCTCGTTTTTTGGAATACACTAATTCCGCTATGGGCCGATAATCTGTAAATACTTTTTCGAGATAGGATTTTGGGTGGTCTGTAATTACTTTTTCTTCTTTATCCCAGTTTTCAACAAGAAATCGTTTTATGTAAAACAGTTGTTTTTCTCCTTCCCAGTATATAACAGATATTGGTTTATTGGGCACCCATTTTTCCAATACAATAATATCGTCATCAAAGCGCATGGTCAGTTCCGGAATAACCGCTTTCAGGATTCCTTTTTGATTAACTATAAGAAGTCGGTCTTCGTTGGTGAATTCTCCCAATAATCCGCCCCTATTATCCACATTCAGTCGCTGAACTGTGTCGTCGAACCATAACTTGCGTGGTTTAAGAGTGGAAAGTCCTTTTTCCTTAAGTTCTACTCTTTTTACAGAATATTTAGTTACAATATTCCCTTTTGAAGCGCGTCCCTTTATCATCACATCTGCAAAATCCAGGTCCCACTTTAATTTCTTTATGTTGCCGGCTTGCCTGAGCAAAATCGTAACTACTTCTGCTTCACCATTTGGGTTTGCGGAAAAATAACTAATATCGGAACTGCTTTTACCTGCGGTAAGATCGTAATGTTTATCTCGTGTAATGCCGGTAATATAAAAGCGCTTTACATAGCTCGATCCTCCTCTTCCATTTTTATAAATCATATTGTAGGTTGTGCGCTGGTCTTTTTTCTTAAATACCGCTACATGAATTATGTTTTTGCCTATAAATATTTTTGAATCTACCTTGGTTATCATCATATGACCGTTTTTGGTAAATACGATGATATCATCTATGTCACTGCAGTCTGTAACATACTCGTCGCGTCTTAAAGAAGTTCCAATAAAACCCTCCTCCCTGTTCACATATAGTTTAGTGTTTCTAATGACTACTTTGGTTGCCTCAATATCATCAAAAATTCTAATTTCAGATTTACGCCCTCTGCCTTTACCGTATTTACTTTTTAATTCCTTAAAATACGAAATAGCGTAATCTATCAAATTAGCCAGGTGGTCTTTAGTTTGGGCAATTTTATCTTCCAGACTATCAATGTACTGTTGTGCCTTATCCAAATCAAATTTGGATATTCTTTTTATCCTAATCTCAGTAAGTCTTACAATATCTTCTTCCGTCACTCCCCTTTTGAGGTGTTTAATATGTGGCTTAAGCCCTTTATCTATAGCACTTATGACTCCTTCCCATGTTTCTTCTTCTTCTATATCCCTATAGATTCGTTTTTCTATAAATATGCGTTCCAGAGAGGCAAAATGCCATTGTTCCTGGAGTTCAGATAACTGTATCTCCAATTCAGCTTTAAGCATAGCTACAGTATTGTCTGTAGAACGTTCAAGCATTTCTGTAACTCCTATAAATAAAGGTTTATTATTTTCTATAATACAGCCCAAAGGAGAAATTGAAGATTCGCAGGAAGTAAATGCGTATAGGGCATCGATGGTCTTATCCGGTGAAATACCCCCGGGCAGATGTATAAGTATCTCAACCTGAGCTGCTGTATTATCTTCAATCTTCTTTATTTTGATCTTTCCTTTATCATTTGCTTTCAGGATTGAATCTATTAATGAAGAAGTATTTGTACCATGCGGTATTTCATTAATAACCAGTGTCTTTTTATCAAGTTGAGAAATTTTAGCCCTTACCCTTACTTTTCCTCCCCTTAATCCATCATTGTAGTTGGTTACATCAATAATACCCGCGGTGGGGAAATCTGGAAACAATTTAAAACGCTGACCTTTCAAATGCTTAATAGATCCATCAATAATCTCATTAAAATTATGAGGGAGAATTTTAGTAGACAAACCTACTGCAATGCCTTCCGCTCCCTGAGCCAGTAATAAAGGAAATTTAACCGGAAGATTTACAGGTTCTTTCTTTCTGCCATCATAAGATGACTGCCAATCTGTGATTTTTGGACTAAATACTACCTCTAATGCAAATTTGGAAAGTCGGGCTTCGATATAACGCGATGCCGCAGCCCTATCGCCCGTTAGAATATTACCCCAATTCCCTTGGGTATCAATAAGTAATTCTTTCTGGCCTATCTGTACCATGGCATCCGCTATGCTCGCATCACCATGAGGATGATATTGCATTGTATGTCCAACAACATTAGCAACCTTATTATACCTGCCGTCATCCAACTCCTTAAGCGAATGCATAATTCTTCGCTGTACGGGCTTAAAACCGTCTTCAATAGCCGGTACTGCCCTTTCTAAAATCACGTAAGAAGCGTAATCTAAAAACCAATCTTTATACATGCCAGTAACCCGGGTAAGTGCCTCCTGGTCACCACCATGGTCTTCTTTATGCACATCATTTACCTCGTCACTCTCCTTCATAAAAAAAGATTAGTATTAATCTAATATATAGTTAATTATCTTCTATTAAGTCAACTTCTACTTTAAGGTTTTTAATAATAAATTCCTGGCGGCCTGGTGTATTTTTTCCCATATAAAACTTTAAAAGTTCTTCAATAGACAATGCTTTATCTAGCATAACAGGCTCTAAACGTATGTCATCTCCAATAAAGTGTTGAAATTCATCCGGCGAAATTTCACCCAGTCCTTTAAAACGTGTTATTTCCGGTTTTCCGGTTAACTTGGTTATCGCTTCATTCTTTTCGTCCTGACTGTAGCAATAAAACGTTTCTTTTTTATTTCTTACCCTAAACAAAGGTGTCTGTAAAATATATAGATGATTCTCTTTTATTAATTCAGGGAAAAACTGAAGAAAAAATGTAATAAGTAATAATCGGATATGCATCCCATCTACATCGGCATCAGTAGCTATTACAATATTATTATAACGCAAATCCTCCATGGACTCCTCAATATTCAGAGCAGCCTGAAGCAGATTAAATTCTTCATTTTCGTAGACTATTTTTTTAGACATCCCATAAGAGTTCAGGGGTTTGCCCCGAAGACTAAAAACCGCTTGTGTATTTACATCTCTCGATTTAGTTATGGACCCTGAAGCTGAATCCCCCTCCGTAATAAACAAAGTTGATTCTAATCGCCTTTCGCTTTTCATATCTCCCAGATGCAACCTACAATCACGTAATTTCTTGTTGTGCAGACTTGCTTTTTTTGCTCTTTCCCGTGCTAGCTTGCGTATTCCCGAAAGTTCTTTTCGCTCATTCTCGGCCTGAACAATTTTACGCTGTATTTTCTCTGCGGTTTCCTGGTTTTTATGCAAGTAATTATCAAGCTGCTTCCCTATAAAATCGTTGATGTATGTTCTTACCGTTGGGAATGAACCTCCCATATCTGTTGAACCCAACTTGGTTTTGGTCTGACTTTCAAAAACAGGCTCCATCACCTTGATAGAGATCGCTGAAATTATTGATTTTCGAATATCGGAAGCGTCATAATTCTTACCATAAAAGTCTCTTATTGTTTTTACAATGGCCTCTCGGAAAGCGGATTGATGCGTACCACCCTGCGTAGTATGTTGTCCGTTAACAAAAGAGTGGTATTCCTCGCTATACTGCGTTTTGCTATGTGTAATAGCCACTTCAATATCATTCCCTTTTAAGTGAATTATTGGGTACAATAAATCCTCTTGGGTATTGTTGTCCTCCAGTAAATCTTTAAGTCCATTTTCGGAAAAGAATTTTTCACCATTAAAAACAATAGTAAGCCCAGGGTTAAGATATACGTAATTTCTGAGCATGCGTTCTACATACTCATTTCTATATTTGTATTTTTTAAATATAACCTCATCAGGGATAAATGTAATCTTGGTGCCTCTTCTCCTGGAAGTTTCTTCCAAAAGCTCTTCATTTACTAATTCTCCGGTTTCAAATTCCGCAGATTTGGATTTGCCATCTCTGTTTGACTCTACTTTGAAATACGCAGATAAGGCGTTAACTGCCTTTGTTCCAACTCCGTTAAGACCAACAGATTTTTTAAAGGCACGTGTATCGTATTTACCTCCGGTATTCATTTTGGAGACCACATCAACCACCTTGCCCAATGGAATACCCCGGCCATAGTCCCTTACGGTTACTTTTTCACCTTGAATAGAAATGTCAATGGTTTTTCCGGCACCCATGACAAATTCATCAATACAATTGTCTAAAGTTTCTTTTAGTAAGATATATATGCCGTCATCAGCAGAAGATCCATCACCAAGTTTTCCAATATACATACCAGGACGAAGGCGAATATGCTCCTTCCAGTCTAGAGATCTTATATTATCTTCGGTATATTGTGACTCTGCCATGATATTTGGGGATTACCTATGCTAATATAAAGTTTCAAGGCAGAAATCAAAATGTGCACTATAGAAAGTAATTAACAATAAAATACCATGTATTGTTGATAGCGAGATTATAGGACTAGACAAAATGACAAATCGAAGGATTTGGCTCCTTAAACATTAAACCTAAAATGCATAACATCACCGTCCTTTACTATGTACTCTTTTCCTTCAACACGCATTTTCCCAGCTTCCTTGACTTTTGTTTCACTTCCATAGGCAATGTAGTCATTATATGAAATAACCTCAGCCCTAATAAATCCTTTTTCAAAATCGGTATGGATAACCCCTGCTCCCTGCGGTGCCGTGGAGCCTACCTTAATAGTCCAGGCCCTAACTTCCTTAACCCCTGCTGTAAAATAGGTTTGAAGGTGTAACAGGGAATAAGCTGCTCGTATCATTTTAGCCGAACCCGCCTCTGTCAACCCCAAATCTTCTAAAAACATTTGTCGTTCTTCGTAAGTATCTAATTCGGTAATGTCTGCTTCAGTGCCTACGGCCAGAACAATTACCTCTGCCTGCTCATCTGCAACGGCAGCTTTTACCTGTTCTACATAATCATTTCCTGAGACCGCGGATGCTTCATCTACATTGCAGATATAAAGAACTGGTTTGTCTGTAATAAACTGCAGAGGTTTTATAAAATCATTTCGGTCGGCATCTTCAAAAGCCAATGCACGCACAGATTTACCGGTTTCTAAACCTTCTTTTACCGCTTGCAAGACAGCTGCTTCTTTTTGAGCCTCTTTATTCCCTGTTCTGGCAGCTCTATTTACCTTGTCTAACTTCTTTTCAACCGTCTCCAGGTCCTTTAGCTGCAATTCCATATCTATGGTCTCTTTATCCCTGATAGGATCTATAGACCCATCCACATGAACCACATTATCATTGTCAAAACAGCGTAAAACATGTAAAATAGCATCGGTTTCCCGTATGTTACCTAAAAATTGATTCCCTAAACCTTCTCCTTTGCTTGCTCCTTTTACCAGTCCGGCGATGTCCACAATATCCACTGTAGCGGGAATAACCCTTTCAGGATTAACCAGTCCCTCCAATTTTTCTAACCTAAAATCAGGTACGTTGACCACACCAATATTAGGTTCAATCGTGCAAAATGGAAAATTTGCACTTTGTGCCTTTGCATTTGATAAACAATTAAAAAGAGTTGACTTGCCAACATTAGGGAGTCCTACAATACCTGCTTTCATCTATTATATCTTAGAAACATCCTGGCAAGCTAAAACCAGCTTACCATATTTTGGGTGCAAATATAGTTTTTACCTGTATATTTAGAATCATTTAAACTGCCATTATGAAGAAAATTACCCTTCAGGGAATTTTATATGATGAGAAGTCGTCTTTTTTAAAAGGTCCTGCCCTGGCACCACCAAAAATTAGAAGTCTTTACAATAGTCCGTCTGCTAATTACTTTGCCGAAAATGGCCTGGAAATATTACCTGAAAGTTTTGATGATAAGGGAGATTTTGAAGTTAGTATCTATTTTGACATTGAAACAATTACCTGTGAAAACATGAAGAGCAATAAGCACTTGTTGACTTTAGGAGGCGATCATTCAATTACTTATCCCGTTATTAAGGCTTTCAATAAGATTCATGGAGCTGTAGATTTGATTCATATCGATGCTCATGCCGATCTTTATGACATATTTGAGGGAGACAAATACTCCCACGCCTGTCCGTTTGCAAGAATCATGGAGGAAAAGTTGATCAACAGACTAATACAAATTGGTATAAGGACGCTTTCAAAGCATCAGCGTGAACAGTCAGAAAAATATGGGGTTGAAACCTTTGAAATGAGCCAATTGCACAAATTACAATCTTTAGAACTTAAAAATCCGGTCTACATCTCTTTGGATATGGATGCTTTGGATCCTGCTTATGCCCCTGGTGTTTCACATCACGAACCCGGAGGCTTGAGTACCCGGGAGGTATTAAATATAATTCAGGCAATAAAAGTTCCTATTCTGGGAGCGGATATTGTGGAATACAATCCAACCCGTGATATAAACGATATGTCAGGTATGGTATGCGCAAAACTATTTAAAGAAATAGCTTCAAAAATGATTGAAAACAACTCATAGAATGCTAATCTATTCCGGGTGCATAAATTGTTGCTTGGCTAATAGTTCATCCTCCGTCTCTACTCTATTGTCATCCGGTACACAACAGTCTACCGGGCAAACTGCAGCGCATTGAGGTTCTTCATGGAATCCCATACACTCAGTACATTTATCCGGTGATATATAGTATATCTCATCACTTATTGGTTCCTGTACTTCATCAGCGTTCACCGTCTTCCCATCTGGTAATACAACCTCTCCTTTAAGAGAAGTTCCATCATTATAGCGCCATTCATCGGCACCTTCATATATCGCGGTATTTGGGCATTCGGGTTCGCAGGCCCCACAGTTAATGCATTCGTCTGTTATAATAATAGCCATAATTTTCTTTTTCCTTTAATATGCAATATACTTGCCCTGATTGTTGCTACAATGTCCCAGCATGCATATTTTTGCGCAAAGGTAAATCCTTAAACACTATTGCACAAATATAATGGCCACACTGGAGCAGCGATTTAAAGCTTTTGTTAAACTTGGAGAATTTTTTAGGAATTTCACTAAAACTTCATCGGATAATTTAAGTTCTGTAAATGATAGCGATCAATGGTATTCAAATTTTGAGAGTGCTATCACTTTAGCAGGCCATAAAAATGGTTGGTTTACAAAACAACAGGTGATGTTCGCTATAAGTGCCTGGGCGGAACAGCTTAGCGAAAAAAACCTCAATGAATGGTTATTGCGTTATCCTCTCGAGAATAATACACACAAAACTGTTGCCATAATAATGGCAGGAAATATCCCACTGGTGGGCTTTCACGATTTTACTGCTACCCTTATAAGCGGGAATCAGGTTTTGGTAAAATGCTCCTCTAATGATAATATACTCTTACCCTTTATAGCGAATTACTTAAAACATATTGAACCGGGGCTGGTTTCTGAAATAGAGTTTAGTGAAGGAAGGTTAACAAAATTTGACGTTGTTATCGCAACAGGAAGTAACAATACGGCTCGTTATTTTGCACATTACTTTGGCAACAAACCCAATATCATAAGAAAAAACAGAAACTCCATTGCCATTCTTACAGGAGAGGAATCTAAAGAACAACTCAATGAACTTGGAGAAGATATATTCCGTTATTACGGATTAGGGTGCCGAAATGTTTCCAAATTATTCGTTCCTATGGACTATAATTTTGATGATTTCTTTAAAAGTATAAATACTTATCAAAGTTTAAATGACCAAAATAAGTACGCAAATAATTATGATTATAATAAGGCCGTTTATTTGATGAGTGAATTCCAATTTCTGGACAATGGTTTTTTCTTACTAAAAGAAGATGTGGGGTATTTCTCACCTATA
>CBDTVT010000140.1:0-7859 GCA_965364275.1 uncultured Eudoraea sp.
CACTACAAAAATTCCACAGGATCCTTGCGCAGGTAAGTTATGGTAAGATTTGGGGTTTGTCCCGCTAAAATACTTACAAATAGTAAAACTATTATTTATTTTAAACTCAAATGGGTTCAATTGGATTCATTTAAAATGTCTATCTGAAAAAGACCCATTTGTGTTACCCATGTGTTACCCAGAACTAAAAAAGCCGACTCCTAAAAGTCGGCTTTCCCTTTGTACAGGCGGAGAGACTCGAACTCTCACACCTTGCGGCACTAGATCCTAAGTCTAGCGTGTCTACCAATTCCACCACGCCTGCATTTCCCATCCCGATAGCTTCTCCTTCGTAATACTATGGAGAAGGAACTATCTATATTATGGGGTTGCAAATATAAAGCAAAATTTCAATTTAAAAATAATCGAAGTTTAAAATTATCAACCTTCTTTTCGTAAATTTAATAATTCTTCAAATTATAGATAATGCAAAACATAAAGGCTTACCTGGAACAACACAAAGAACGTTTTATAAATGAGCTAATACAGCTTCTGAAAATGCCATCTGTCAGTGCAGATTCTGCTTTTTCACAAGATGTACTCGACACTGCCGAGGCTTTTGCCACTTCTTTAAAAGATGCCGGTTGTGATGTTGTTGAGATCTGTGAAACTAAGGGGTATCCAATCGTTTATGGAGAAAAAACAATTGATAAGAATCTGCCAACGGTTCTGGTTTATGGCCATTATGATGTTCAACCACCAGATCCATTAGACCTATGGGATTCCCCACCTTTTGAACCTGTAATTAAAAAAACGGAACTTCACCCCGATGGCGCCATTTATGCCCGTGGAGCCTCTGATGATAAAGGACAGGTATATATGCATGTGAAAGCCCTTGAATTTATGGTTGCAAACAACGAGCTTCCCTGCAACGTTAAATTTATGATTGAGGGGGAAGAAGAAGTAGGAAGCGAAAGCTTGTCGGACTTTGTTAAAGAGAATCATGCAAAACTGGAAAATGATATTATTTTAATTTCAGATACCGGAATGATCGCTAATGATGTTCCTTCTATTACCACCGGCCTTAGGGGGTTGAGTTATGTGGAGGTGGAAGTCACTGGCCCAAACAGGGATTTACATTCAGGATTATATGGAGGAGCTGTAGCCAATCCTATCAACATCCTTACAAAAATGATTGCCTCTTTGCATGATGAAAATAACCATATTACCATTCCCGGATTTTATGATAAGGTAGATGAACTCAGCCGGGAGGAGCGCAACGCCATGGAAAAAGCACCCTTTAATCTGGAGTCTTATAAAACGGCGCTGGACATTGATGATGTCTATGGTGAATCTTCTTATACCACCAATGAAAGAAACTCCATAAGACCTACCCTTGATGTAAACGGCATCTGGGGTGGTTATACAGGAGAAGGTGCAAAAACCGTTATTGCGAGCAAGGCGTCTGCTAAAATCTCTATGCGGCTCGTACCTCATCAGGCCTGGCATGAGATTACACAACTTTTTAAAACCCATTTTGAAAATATTACCCCAGCCGGAGTTAAGCTAAAAGTAATTCCTCACCACGGCGGCGAAAGTTATGTAACGCCCATAGACAGTATAGGTTACCAGGCAGCCAGTAAAGCTTATGAGACAACATTTGGAAAAGTACCGGTACCTAAGAGAAACGGGGGTAGCATCCCCATTGTTCCGTTATTTGAAAAGGAGTTAGGAACTAAGTCCATCTTAATGGGTTTTGGACTGGACAGCAATGCCATTCATTCTCCGAATGAGCATTTTGGGGTATGGAATTTTTTAAAAGGAATTGAAACGATACCTTATTTCTATAAATACTATACCGAACTTCATTCTTAGGGAATTTAAATTTGAGATACATCGTGAATTCCTTAAAAAATATTGAAGGAAAATTCCTGAAATTCATAAAACCTTCTTAATGAAGTGTTTTTATTTCATTTTAGTGTAACAAATCTATGCAAGTTGCGTTCTAACGAGTAGAATCAAAAACGAACACTATAATGATACGAAGCTTTTTTATCCTCTGCTCCGGAGCGGACACGCGCATTCTTGAATCCTGTTCTTCAGGAGAACAAAACAAATACGCTGGCATTGGTGCCACTGTTTTTTTTACAGCCGTAATGGCATTTATTGCCAGTAGTTATGCACTCTATACGGTATTTGACAACGTTTACGCCGCCATCTTTTTTGGCCTTATCTGGGGTCTTTTAATTTTTAACCTGGATAGGTTTATTGTCTCCACTATTAAAAAAAGAGATAGTCTTAAAAGTGAATTTTTACAGGCTACCCCCAGGATAATTTTGGCAATAATTATTGCCGTGGTGATCTCCAAACCTTTGGAAATGAAAATTTTCGAAAAGGAAATCAACCAGGTATTATTGGAACAAAAAAACGAACTCACGCTGGCAAATAAAGCACAGATTGCACAGCAATACACTCCGGTGGTTGCAAGTCTGAATGAAGATATTACAGCCCTTAAGAATGAGATAAATATAAAAGAAGCGGAGACCAACGCCCTCTACGACACCTATATTTCAGAGGCTGAAGGAAGAGCCGGAACCATGCTTTTAGGCAAAGGACCTGTGTATAAAGAAAAACGTGAAAAACACGATGCCGCTTTATTGGAATTAAGACAATTAAAGGAGGCTAATGCAAATAAAATAACGGGGATAGAAACCCAGATCGCCACCCTTAATACAGAATATTCGCAGGCAGTTGATGATTCTCAGCCAATTATTGACGGATTTGATGGCCTTATGGCCCGTATAAGTGCTCTGGGAGAACTGCCATGGTTTCCCTCTTTCTTTATTTTCTTATTATTCCTGGCCATAGAAACATCACCTATAATTGTTAAGCTTCTGGCTCCTAAAGGACCCTATGATCTTAAACTTGAAGATGAGGAAAGTGCCGTGGAGACCTGGGTGATGCAAAAGGTATTACAGCGACAAAAGATCCTGGCTACAGATACTAGCTTAAATGAAAAAATTTATGGCGAAATAGCAGAAGAAGAAGCTGTCTATGCTTATAAAAAACAGAAAGCAGAAGAACTGCTGCGAATTCAGGCAGATACATTTCATGATATTCAGATAAAAAGCTTATAAGGAATATTAACCAGTAAAAAAATTGGAAATCTGGGATTAGTTCCCCCAGATTCTGGCCCATAATTCTATTAAAACGTTTTGTGCGTCTTCTTTGAATTTTGGGGTTTCCTCAACTATGACCTCATTATTTATTTTTAGCAACTTATAACTAAAAGCAAATTTAGGATCAATAGGATTCAGGCTTATCAAGCCAAAACGAAGGTCATTAAAGAGTAAGGTTTGCTCCTTCTTCGAAATTGTATACCAACCTTCGGAAATTTTTATTAACCGGTGAAGCTTATCCTCACCCGCCAATTCTCCCAATAAGCCGTGGTTTTTTGGATAACCCCTGAACACAATTGGTTTGGTATCAAACAAGGAATATTCTCCTATTAGATATTCTTTTCCTGCATCCACATTAGCGGTCCATAGTATTGAATTAAATGGGGTTGGCCTGGTCTCAATCTGTTCATAAGCAATCTCCTGATCCTCCAAATTATTGGTAAATTTCTTATATGTAATTCCTTTCAATAGTATGGTTACAGCCAGATAAGCTGTGCTAACCATAAGGCCTATTCTATTATACTTTCTTCTGGCCGGTGAAAGCCTGTGTTGTCTCATAGTCAGAATCAGGAAAAACAGAAAAGGAAACGTATATAATGGGTCGATTACAAAAATATTCTGGAAGGCCAACCGAACGTCAAAAGGCCAAAAAAGTTGCGTGCCCCAGGTGGTAAAGGAATCCAAGATAGGATGGGTAAACAAACCCCAAAACATAAGTTTGGACCATTCATGCCAGCTTACCCCGGAATTTTTTTCAATTTTAGAAATCAGCCATCCGAAAATAGGCGCAAAAAGAAGGCTGAACAGAATAGAATGACTAAAACCCCTGTGCCATTCTGTATAAGTAACGGTGTCTACAAAATAGCGACTTAAAACATCAAGATCGGGTATTGTCCCGGCTATTGCACCATAGAGCATAGCCTTATTCCCCACCTTTTTACCAAGTACCACCTCGCCAACTGAAGCCCCTAAAACTATTTGCGTTAGTGAATCCATATATTATTCAACTATATTCATTTTCTTCAACAAAAATGAGGCATTCATATTTTCACAAATCCCTTTTTTGAACTTGTAGTCAAAATGCAATTCATCATTTACAATTGCCGCATCAAAATAGTAGTTATCAACCTTCTCCAGGCTTTTGGCAACTTCACAAAGACTTAAATCATGAGTGGCAATCAGACCGGTTGAATTGGAACTGACTAACTTCTCGATAAACTTTTTGGACCCAATTGCCTTGTCCGTACTGTTGGTTCCTTTTAGGATTTCATCCAGCACAATAAAGTATTTATCTTCCTTTATGTTATCAATAATAAACTTTAAACGCTTTAGTTCAGAAAAAAAGTAGGATTCATGTTCTGTCAAAGAATCTACAGTACGCATGCTGGTAATCAATTTTATGGGTTGGTAAAGTAATGATGTAGCGCATACCGGTAAGCCCATATTGGCCATAACAATTTGAAGGGAGATAGTGCGCAGAAATGTACTCTTACCCGCCATATTTGCGCCCGTAATTACAAAGAATTCTTCTTTGCTAATTTTAAAATTATTTGTGACGCCTTCAGCCGGGTCCAGCATGGGATGTGAAATATTTAGTGCCTCAATAATAAGATCATTTTTTGTTATTTCAGGATAAGTATAATCAGGGTGATTAAATGCAAAATTTCCCAGGCTGCTATAAGCATCAAAAAAAGCAATGGTATTAAGCCAACGCTCTACATTATTACCATGAATACTAATCCATTTCTCTATAGTATATGCATACCTAAGGTCCCACAATAGAAACCCATTAGCCAGAGCACCAAAAAGCATATTATTCCTTTGGTCAAAAGCATTCAGCATCCCTGAAAATTGTTTTAAAACCTGGGAAACCTTTATACCTTCTTCCAAAATGTTATCTTTTTCATTTTCCAATACCAGGGCCTGAAATTTCATATTCTCCAAAAGCAAAATCAATTTTTGATACTGCTGAAAACTGCTCTGTGCATTCGATGTATTTTGAGACAGGGCATTGATCCTGCCTAAATACTTACCTGTGATACCCAGGCCAAGAAAAAACCAAAACAGCAACCCCCATCCCGAAACATAATTAAAGAAATAAAGGCTTATGATTCCAAGTGACAAAACCGAAAACACCTTGGGTAGTGTTTTCATCAGATTAGGAACGAATGGCTGATACGCTTTTAGCCAACTTATTAAACTAGCCGACGAGATTTCCGTTTTTATCAATCCGGCAACGGCGGAAAATTCCTGTCTCCATTCTGCTACTGATCCCAGCTCTTTTATGGCTTCCTGTTTTTCTATTACATTTTCGATATTGTTTTCAGCAAGCAGTGCAGCCAATGTTTTGCTGCCTTCCGGTAAAGCTGTTCGATTACAATATTGGTAAAAAGAACCTTTCCCGAAAAGATCTATATCCTGACTATAAAAATGTCCACGGTCTGTGAATTCATTTCCATCCGGGAGTTGATAAAATTTTCGATCCAATACCTGTAACTCCGTTTCATTAATGGAGATCAAGGCCAGTAATTTATTTTTTTGGTAATTCAGGTCGCTATGCCTCGAAACCAAAAAAAGGAACAATATTGCTGCAATTAGTACAATTAAAAGAATGTAATTTGAATTGTCATAAAACAGGTATATCCCCAAAATTGCAAGGACAAAAACCGTAAGCCTAATCATACTGGAAACCCATAATTGCCGTTTCACCTGAACAAGCAGCTTACTCAATTTGTCTTTTCTTTCTTTGTAGAACGTGGTGGGATTAAGCATATATAATTTGCTCTTTGAATTGAGGTGATAAAGATATAGTATTCTTAAAGGGATTTAAAGATTAAATCATACTCTCGAGCTCGGCTTTTTGTTTTTTTGTTAGCTTAGAAACTACCAATTCATAGGAATGATTCACAAGTTCTGATATTAGATTTGCCGGTAACTGTTCCAGAAATAATGTGTTCCAGTGTACTTTACTCATATGATAGCCTGGGATAATAATTGCGTCATGGGTTTCCCGCAACTCAATGGCCCTTTCCGGGTCACATTTTAAATTTACCTGTGATGGAATCCGTTCAAGCGGGGCAATGGTAAAAATTTTACCCATAACCTTAAAGACCAGCGTGTCCGTGTCAAAAGGAAATTCTTCCGTAACTCCTTTTTTATGCAAACAAAGTTCTCTGAATTCTTCAATATTCATATTCAAAAGCCCTCTAACGTAAAACTTAACTGAAATACAATGCGAATAAAACTTAGGTACTTCTTGGAAACTTTATAATTTGACCCCCTGGGAATCATATACAATTACCTTATTCCAAAGGCTTTGTGCCTCTTCAATAAATTGCAGATGCGCTTTTTCTTTCTGGTATTTCTCCTGTTCTTTGGCAGATTTAAAACTTACTATCAAAGCATAGGTAAATGAATCATCTACCACATCGCGCGTTGCCTTTGGAGGCTTACCAACATAATGTGTATTTGCATGTTTCGACTTCTTCATGAATTTCTTCATCGCCTTTTCAAATTGCTTTTGGTCATCCTTGCTATCCGGATTGTTGAGCCAAAAATATACGGTGTGTACAAAATGTGAATCTAAATTTCTCATTTGCTTATCTTGTTGACTGTATGCTGTTATGGATATCAATATAAGGGTTAAAATACAAACTGTCTTTTTCATTTTATTATGGTTTAAATTTAAAATCTATTTTTCAATAAAAGGTTTTTTATTATCGCTTAATTCCAAAGTCGAGTAATCTAATTTCCACCCGATGGTTTCAACAATTTTCTCGATCAATAATACAGCTTCCAAAGCTTCCCGCCGAGCTGTATCCATGAGCCCGCTTTCAGGAATTTTCTCCATGACATGTTTTTTAGCTTCCTGGTTTAATGCTGTCAAATCTTTTGGAGTAAATGAATTGAAAAGCCCATTTTTTATATCGTAAAATTCAAGTTCCGGTTGTATTGAAAGCACTTCCGGCTGCGGAAAGTTAGTAAGAATTATTTTCTTTTTATCCGTATCAGCGTGCATTAATACTTTTTTAAGGTCGTAACCTATTTGAGCTTTTGCATTAATTACTATCAGTGCCTTTTTCTTGCTGCTAAGCAAGCTCATAAAGTGTTCCCTGGTATTTTCATATTTGTAAATCTCAGCAAAATCACCCTCCACAGAAATCAATTTACAAACACTTTTAATCTTCTCCAGTATTATTGTGGATTGATGCTCTGTAAGTTCTTTGCTTCTCTTTATCCGAAATAAGGAGAACATCCAATACATAAGGATTGCACCTAATATTAACCCTAAAAACAGTTCTAAAATATTATCCATTGTTGTTTCCTACTTTTCCTAAATGAGTAAACTTAAATCCTTTCTCATATTTCAATCCATAACCGAAAGCTCTGTCCAATGCTGAGTGTGAAAATAAAATTATTCCGGCTCCTTCTAACAAAGGAAGAGAAAAATATACTCCTAAAATATAAATAACTATCGCCAAACCTTTATGATGAAAGATATTATATGTAATCGCCCCCATTTTATTTCCTAAAATATATCCCAACATTCCAATATCCGGAACAAGCAGAAATACAAAAAACCACCACCAGAAAAAGGGCAGAAAGGTAAAAAGATAGAATCCAAATCCAAACATAACCCATTACTCTAACTTGACAAGGGTTTTCATGGCTTTATTACTTTAAATAAGACCGGTCTGCTTG
>CBDTVT010000141.1:0-7855 GCA_965364275.1 uncultured Eudoraea sp.
AATTATTTGATGAGGTTTATGTAGTAACAGACAGCCCTATCATTTTTGATACTATCGTAAAAGAAGGGGGACAGGCTATTATGAGCATCGAAGAGCATGAATGTGGCAGCGATAGAATAGCGGAAGCCGTGAGCAACATGGAAGTAGATATTATTGTTAATATACAAGGCGATGAGCCTTTTACAGACAAAGAGAGTTTGGTTAGTATGTTAGAAGTATTTGAAAATGATCTGAACGCAGAAATTGATTTAGCATCCTTAATGACAAAAATTACTGATTCAGATGAAATTAATAACCCAAATATTGTTAAGGTAATTGTTGATAACAGGAACTTTGCGCTTTATTTTTCGAGATCGACTATCCCTTATCATAGGACGACAGATATGGAAATTGATTATTTTAAACATAAAGGTGTTTATGCTTTCAGAAAAAGGGCACTTATGGATTTTAGAAGTTTACCTATGTTAACCCTTGAAGCTGCAGAGAAAATTGAGGCCATTCGATATTTAGAGTATGGAAAGAAAATTAAAATGGTGGAAACCGAAGTAAATGGAATAGAAATTGACACTCCTGAAGATTTAGAGAAAGCTAAAGAGGTATGGAATTAGATTTTGGTAATATAAAAGTGGTTGGCTTCGATGCCGATGACACACTCTGGGTAAATGAAACCTATTTCAGGGAAGCGGAAGAAAGGTTTGCCGATCTACTTGAAAATTATGAAACCAAGAATAAGGTGGACCAGGAGCTTTTTAAAATGGAAATGAACAACCTGGAATTGTATGGTTATGGGATAAAAGGTTTTATGCTTTCCATGATAGAATCTGCTATGGAATTATCGAATAATCATATTCCTCCACAGACAATAACTGAAATATTGAATCTTGGAAAGTCAATGATAGCAAGGCCTGTAGAACTTTTGCAGGGTGTTGAGGAAGTATTGCAAAAACTGGCCAATAAATATCGGTTGATTGTTCTTACAAAGGGCGATCTCTTAGATCAGGAGAGAAAATTAGAAAGATCCGGACTTACAAAATATTTTCATCATGTTGAGGTATTAAGTGACAAGAAAGAGGAGAATTATAAAAATTTACTGGACCATCTGGAGATTAATGTTAGCGAATTTTTAATGATAGGAAATTCATTGAAATCAGACGTAATACCTATTTTGAATATAGGCGCCAGGGCAGTGCATGTCCCATTTCATACAACCTGGGCTCATGAACAGGTTACTCCGGAGGAAATGACGAATAACCACCTCACATTAAATACGATATCCGATATTCTTAAATACATTAGTTAAAATTATGAAACAAGACAAAGAAATGACATTAAAGAATACTACTAAAATTACAAAAGGGCCTTACAGAAATTTTCCAATGGTACCGCGTGTTGTATTTGGATCCGGTTGCTTTGAGCAATTAGATGAAATATTAATGCCTCATAGAAGCAGTCCTGATACCCCTGTAATTTTCCTTGTAGATGATGTTTTCACTAACTCAGACTTAATGGAAAGAATTCCTGTTCAGTTCAATGACAGGACCATTCTAATTTCTGCGGACAAAGAACCAAAAACAGGACAGGTAGATGATTTGGTTAGTCAGATAAAAGAAGATTTTACAGAGTTACCTTCAGCTGTTGTCGGTATTGGTGGAGGTACTTTATTGGATTTAGCAAAAGCTGTTGCAATCATGTTAAATAACGAGGGTTCTTCAGCGAATTATCAGGGTTGGGATTTGGTACATAATCCTGCGGTCTATCATGTTGGGATACCTACTATAAGTGGTACTGGGGCCGAGGTGTCCAGAACAACAGTTTTACTTGGCCCCGAGAAGAAACTGGGGATTAATTCCGATTTTACCCCCTTTGATCAGGTTGTCCTTGATCCTGATTTACTTCAGGGTGTACCCAAAGAACAATGGTTCTATACCGGAATGGATTGCTTTATTCATTGCGTGGAATCTCTTACTGGGACCTACTTAAATGCATTTAGTCAAAGTTATGGTGAAAAAGCACTGGAGTTATGTGAAGAGGTTTTCTTAGGTGATATTTCAGATTCAGATTCCAGAGATAAGTTAATGATGGCTTCATGGCACGGCGGTATGAGCATTGCCTATTCTCAGGTAGGTGTTGCCCATGCAATGAGTTATGGACTTTCTTACTTACTGGGAACCAGACATGGTATTGGAAATTGTCTTGTTTTTCAACACTTGGGAGAATTTTATCCGGAAGGCGTAGTTAGTTTTAATGAAATGATGAAAAAGCATGACATTCAACTTCCGAAAGGAATTTGCGAAAATTTAACTGATGACCAATTTAATACGATGATAAAAGTGTCACTGGGTATGGTGCCGCTTTGGGAAAATGCTTTGGGCAAGGATTGGGCTAAATATATAACTCCGGAAAAATTAAAATCCATTTACCAGAAAATATAAGCTCTAAGAACATTTAATTAGTAGATAATTGTTGTAATATGATTATTTGATACTAATTAATGGAGAAGGCAATGAACTCTTTTTTCCATAAAAACCCCACACACTTTTAATGCAAAGACTGGCGAAGTTTATTTTTTTTAAAATATTAAAGTGGAGTCTTATTGGCTCTTTTCCGGATGTGGCTAAATGCGTTGTAATTGTTGTTCCTCATACCAGTTGGGTAGATTTTTTTCTGGGTTTATTGGTTAGAAGGGTATTTAATGTAGAAGTTAATTTTATTGGAAAGGAAAGTTTGTTCAGGCCTCCATTCGGTTGGTATTTCAGATGGATGGGAGGTACTCCAATAGACCGTAGTAAAAGCCAAAACAAGGTAGCTGCTATTGCCAAAATTTTTGATGAGCACAAAAAATTTAGATTAGCACTGGCGCCAGAAGGTACCCGAAAAAAGGTAACTGACTGGAGAACAGGATTTTATTATATAGCAAAAACGGCTCAAGTCCCAATTGTAATGGTGGCTTTTGATTTTGGTAAAAAACAAGTAAAGGTTTCAGAACCTCAATATCCTACAGATGACATGGCAGCGGATCTTGAAACATACAAGGAATTCTACAAGGGAGTGGTTGGGAAAATTCCTGAATACAGTTTTTAAACCCTTACAAATGTAAACCCTATACTTGCGGTTTCAAAAGTACCATCGTTGTCAAAATCATATTCTCCGGATTCAAACCCCCCATTAATAGTAAATATGGTTGCATTAAGTGTTGCCCCGTAGGTATCCCAATCTCCGGGATAATCAGCCCATTCGATGGCAAAAAAATAAGTTCCTTCGAAGAGTTCCCAAAACATTTCGCCACTTGTCGTGTATGCCGCACGATCTGCCGGATCAATAGTTAAGGTAAACCTGCCATTACTTTGTACGGACATGGATACTGATCCCCCTTCGTTTATGACATCTACAAATAAGGTGTTACCGTCACTAAAAGTGGCCGAGGTTGCTTCCCAACTACCCGCCAATTCACTTATTTCAAAAGGGCCTCCTTCTTTGACTAAAGCCTCTGTTTCGTCGTCATCTGAACAGGAAAGTAGTAAAAATGCGAATAGGGGGGCAAATAAAAATATTTTGCTTAGTGTTTTCATAATATTAGATTTAAAAGGTTATCAATAAATTAAATTCCTCTTAAGGTAAAACCAGGTCAAAGATTCATTTTATCTTTAAACTTGGAGTAATATTATTAAGGACACTAATGAATTCAAATGATCTGCATCACCCCATCAATATTATTTGATAAACAATAAATCCAATGCAGTTTTTATAAGCATTCTGCGCTTTCGCTAAAAAACGTAAAAATATAAATAGGGTAAGAGTAGGAAGCTATTAAAAACTATAGCTGGAAGAACATACTTATTTAAGTATATGGAAGTTTATTCCCTCATAGTATGATATACATTCTGTACATCATCATCTTCTTCAATTTTCTCCAGCAGTTTCTCAACATCTTCCACTGCCTCAGGAGAGAGCTCCTTGGTAATCTGCGGGATTCGCTCAAAACCGGATGATAGAATTTCAATTTCCCTGTTTTCCAATTCTTTTTGAATGGAACCAAAACTTTCAAAAGGTGCGTAGATCAATATCCCATCATCATCAACAAATACTTCTTCAGCACCAAAGTCTATCATCTCTAATTCCAGTTCTTCGGGGTCTATTCCTTCTCCCGAAATACGGAAATTACAAGTATGGTCAAACATAAATTCTACAGATCCTGAAGTACCTAGACTACCATTGCATTTATTAAAGTAACTTCTAATGTTAGCAACAGTCCTGGTATTATTATCAGTGGCTGTTTCAACCAGTATGGCAATGCCATGGGGTGCATATCCTTCAAACAATACTTCTTTGTAATCACCAAGACTTTTATCACTCGCTCTTTTAATGGCTCTCTCAACATTGTCCTTAGGCATGTTTACCGCCTTGGCATTCTGAATGACCGCTCTTAACCTGGAATTTGAATCCGGATCAGGGCCACCTTCCTTTACGGCCATAACTATATCCTTCCCAATGCGTGTAAAAGCTTTGGACATGGCTGACCATCGCTTCATTTTACGTGCTTTCCTAAATTCAAATGCTCTTCCCATAAATTAATATGCTATTTATTGAAAGCAAATTTAACAAATTTAAATGGTGGGACAAGAGATGAATAATTAGAGAAAAATATCTATTTATTCACTATGTTCTCAATGCTTTCGGCGAGTTTAAAATCATTGCTGGTTATACCGCCAACGTCATGGGTATTCAATCGGATGTTAAGGGAGTTATAAACATTTGACCAATCCGGATGGTGATTTTGCGCCTCGCATTCAAATGCAATTCGCGTCATTATTGAAAAAGCGTCTTTAAAGTTTTTAAACTTATAGTTTCGTTCAATGGCACCGTCTTTATATTCCCAACCAGCCAATTCTTTTAACCTGCTAGTTATTTCTTCTTCGTTTAGTTTTTCCATAATATTCTATTTTTCTTAAAGTTAGAAAAATATGATTTAGACACTTAAAAATAGGCAGATTTCTTGCTAATTAGCCAATAACATGATGATCAATAATCTCCTGACAACTAATTCGAAGGTTTTTCGGAAGTTTATTGTCTTTGGGCAAGACTGCCAGATAACGCTCCTCATTTGTAGTGAACACCCTCTTCAAAATGGCATTGAAGCTTCCAATCCTTTCAAGGATATCCTTAATAAAGTCTTCATGATGAACCAGGTCATAGCTTCCCAAATGAAAAACACCGCCCTTATTTCGATTAATGAGATAGTGGATTTGCTGAGTAAGATTGTAATCGCTTATTACATTAATAATCAGATTTGGAAAAACTTCTATAGGTTCATTATTCCAAATAAATTTCTTCATTTCTTTAACCCGAGGGGAGGAATTTCCAAATACCATTGGTACTCTTAAAATAGCCATTTTAGATTTAGGCAATCGTAAAAGCATATTCTCTATTCTAATTTTTAATCTCCCATAGACACTCTCAGATAAGGTTTTGTCATGTTCATATGAAGGGAATTTGCTATATGCATCAAACACATTGGCAGAAGATAAGAAATATAGTTTGCAGTCGTTTTTAACGAGATATTCCACGATATGCTGATGTGCCTGAACTTGTGCGCTAAAATTGCCTCTTAAGGCTGAAATAATGATTTGTGGACGTATTTTCTCCAGAAGTTGATAGATATCATCTTCCTGCATGTCATACCTTATAAATTGTTTATTGTCTTCAAAAGCCCCTCCGGATGAACAATAGGTGGCATAGGTATCAAAATAATTGCAGAGTTCCTTGTAAATAGCATTTCCAATAAATCCGCTTCCTCCGAGTATCAGTATTTTCTTTCCTCCGTCTTTCACCCTTTTTTCCTCCTCATTTCTAATAATAGTCTATGCTTTATAAAATGGTAATTTAACCACTTTTGCCTTTATTGTATTCTTGCGTATTTGAATTAGAATCTCGCTACCTGGTTCAGATAATGCGGAAGGCACATAGCCCAGGCCAATACCTTTATTCAGGGAAGGCGACATGGTACCTGATGTGACAAAGCCAATTTTATTGCCATTACCATCTACAATTTCATAACCTTGTCTTGGAATGCCTCTTTCTTCCAATTCAAAGGCAATTAATTTTTGTTTTGGAGCTTGCTCCTTTTCTTTAGCCAGCGCCTCGCTATTCACAAAATTTTTGCTAAACTTTGTAATCCAACCAAGACCGGCTTCCAGCGGAGAAGTGTCCTCATTAATGTCATTTCCATATAAACAATACCCCATTTCTAATCTAAGAGTATCCCTTGCAGCCAAACCAATTGGTTTAATACCATAATCTGTACCTGCTTCCAGAACACTATCCCAAATTTGCTTTGCTTCCTCATTTTTACAATAGATTTCAAAACCCCCGGAACCTGTGTATCCCGTTGCTGAAATTATAACGTGTTCTATCCCTGCGAAGTCGCCAACCACAAAATTATAGAACTTAATTACCGACAGATCTACAGATGTTAAAGATTGCATGGATTCTACCGCTTTTGGCCCTTGTACAGCCAATAATGAGTAGTTTTCCGATATATTCCTAAGTATGGCCCCTATGTTTTTGTTGTACTTAGAAATATGATCCCAATCTTTTTGAATATTAGAGGCATTCACCACTAGGAGATAAACTTCTTCTTTTACTCTGTATACGATAAGGTCATCCACAATACCACCAGATTCATTTGGAAAGTAGCTGTATTGGGCCTTTCCAACCGTAAGTTTTGAAGCATCATTGGATGTGACTTTTTGTATTAGCGCTAAAGCGTTGGGTCCTTCAATTAAGAACTCTCCCATATGAGAAACGTCAAAGACGCCCACAGCTTTTCTAACCGTTTCATGTTCGGCATTAATGCCTTCATAGGATACCGGCATTAAATACCCGGCAAAAGGAACCATTTTGGCATTGAGAGCTTCATGGGTTTTAGTTAGTGCTGTATTCTTCATATTTCATCAATTTAGCTGCGCAAATTTATAGAAAATTAATAGATAGCTAAATTGCATTTCACAATGTTTTATGACTTATGGAAATAAGATGTCCTATTTGTTTAGCAAATAACTTTTAAGTTCATCGTAAGTATCTATCTTGATGGAAACTTTATTTTTTTCTAATACAGTTTGAATCTGAGAAGGAATGGGTAATTTCAATTTTAGAGTTTCTTCAACCACGTCTAAAAACTTAACTGGGTGTGCAGTTTCCAGAAATACGCCAAAGGTATCAGATTTATCTTTCTGGTACTCTTTGAGACCTAAATACCCTACAGCACCATGAGGATCAGCAATGTAATTACATGAATTATAAATACTAACTATGGCTTGTTTTGTTTCTTCATCAGTAAAAGAATACGAAGACAGGTTGTTTTTTAGTTCAGTAAAATTGTTTTTATACAGATTTCTTATTCTAATAAAATTACTGGGATCTCCTACGTCCATCGCATTAGATATAGTAGCTTTTGACGTTTTGGGAGAATACTCTTGAGTGCGCATAAAAAGAGGTACCGTATCATTGACATTTGTTGCGGCAATAAAATGCGCAACAGGTAAACCTAGTTTTTGTGCAACCATCCCGGCACAGATATTTCCAAAATTACCACTGGGAACAGAGAAAACGATAGGTTGCTTTTTGCTTTTAAGCTGTTTATATGTCAATAAAAAATAAAACATTTGTGGTAACCACCTGGCCACATTTATTGAGTTTGCGGAAGTTAATTGCATTTCTGACTTCAGGGCCGAATCTAAAAAGGCAGTTTTTACCATATTCTGGCAATCATCAAAATTCCCATTTACTTCAAGGGCTGTTATGTTCTGCCCCAAAGTAGTTAATTGCCGTTCCTGAATATCACTGACTTTACCACTTG
>CBDTVT010000142.1:0-7810 GCA_965364275.1 uncultured Eudoraea sp.
TTATAATAAATATTTAATAAACCTCACCTTTGAATCAAACGTCCAGGATAAGCAACTATTGTTTATTTGAACAGAAACTATAGGTTCTTTCCTATAAAAAGGACTGTTTTTTAGTTCATTTTAGGTAAATCTTTTAAAAGTATCGTTTATTTAATGAATAATCACTGCCTTTCTAACGTAAAACAGCAACACTAGGCCCATAGTTTATGGATGGATATTCGTGCTAAACTCATATTTCTCTTTAAGAAATTTTTGGAATACAGAATGTCTATAAACTTTTTAATGAATATGTTTATGTGCTTTGTACGAAGACCTAACCAAAGCACCACTCTCAACATGTCTGAATCCCATGTTAAGCCCTAATTCCTCGTACTTGACAAATTGTTCAGGCAGAATAAATTCTTTTACAGGCAAGTGCCTTTTAGAAGGTTGAAGGTATTGTCCAATAGTAACCACATCAACCTTGGCATTTCTAAGATCTTCCATGGTCTCGATAACTTCAGATTCAAGTTCTCCCAGACCCAACATAATTCCAGACTTGGTTCGTTTAACACCCTGCTCTTTCAGGTAATGCAGTACATTAAGGCTACGCTCATATTTTGCCTGTATTCTAACTTCCCGCGTAAGTCTTTTTACAGTTTCCATATTGTGAGAAACAACTTCGGGAGCAACATCTACAATACGATCTAAATGAATTCCAAGCCCTTGAAAGTCAGGAATAAGGGTTTCCAATGTAGTATTCGGATTCATTCTTCTAATAGCTTTTACAGTTTCCGACCATATAATAGAACCCATATCTTTAAGATCATCCCTGTCTACAGAAGTAATTACAGCATGTTTAATACCCATAATCTTTATGGAACGTGCTACTTTTTCGGGTTCTTCCCAATCCACATTCTCGGGCCGGCCAGTTTTCACACCGCAAAACCCACAGGACCTCGTACAGATATTCCCTAAAATCATAAAAGTAGCTGTACCTTCTCCCCAGCATTCCCCCATATTTGGGCAGCTACCTGAAGTACATATCGTATGCAAATCATATTTATCAACCAGACTTCTTAGCTGGGTATATTTTTTTCCAGTTGGCAATTTAACTCTTAACCATTTTGGTTTACCTTTAGGCGGCTGTACATGGGAAATAGTTTCAACGCTCATAGAAAATTTTAAACAAATATACGACCAAATAGAAAAACAAAAGCTATTGGAAAAGGGCTCAACTTTTAAATAAAAACTTAACTAGCAAAAAACTATCTTTTGCTTTTGATGATTTCTGCTAATAATTTTTTTGCCCGGAGCAATTTTACTTTAACATTATTCACTGGTTCTCCTAATTCTTTGGCAATTTCTGTATAGGATAGTTCATTAAAATACCGAAGATTAATTACTTTTTGATAATGCGGCTTTAATTGTTTAATATTTTGAAGAAGTTTTGCGAGATTCTGATCGGTGATTAGTTGATCCTCGGCAGTTGGGGCATCATCAAGAACCTTTTTTATGGCCTCGTTATTGCGACTATCAGTGCCATCAAGAACATTCCTTTTTCTTTTTCTTATGAGGTCTACATGTAAATTTTTTGAAATAGTGATTAACCATGTTTTAAACTCATAAGCGGCATCATAAGAATCTAATTTGTCGAAAGCCCTGGAAAAGGTTTGTATCGTTATATCCTCGGCATCATTTTCATTTTTAGTCCGAATTAATTGAAAACCATATACGTCATTCCAGAATGTGTCAAGTAAACTACTAAAAGCAATCTGATTACCCGCTTTAGCGTGTTCAATAGTACTTTTGAGTGTTTCGTCAGTTTTATCCAAACTTTGCTCTTTAATAAATCTAAAGGTAAGTTAAATGTTATCGTGATTTTGCAGAAGCCTCTTCTCTGCAATCCTGCTCGTCGGGAAGTTTACCACAAAAACCGCAGGCCTCTCCACCGCTATTAAGATAAGGATTTTGACTAGCGCAAGTACCGGCAAACTTACCATCTTTTTTAGACCATATTTTAATTGCAATGCCTGCGAATGCCAGCGCAAGAAGACCTATAGTAAGTAAAATTAACTTCATAAAGAAAATTTTCACAAAGATACAAAAATAAAGCCCCTAAAAGGGGCTGTATATTCTACAAATCATTTGTTTCTCAATAGGAAATATTGGCTACAATATTCTTAACAGTAGGAGTGTCATTTCCGCCTTGAGGCTCTATCGTTATGTAACCAACTGCGTTTTCCGCATAAGGTAAGGGTCTGAGGCGATCTTTATCCTCTATATTCTTAATTACCCCCAGATTGACCATTTCACCATTAACTTCAGCCCACATCTGATAACATTGGTTGTCAGGTAAATTAGGTAAACTCCTAACATTAATATAGGAAAGTTTTTTAACAGGATTAATATAGGCTACGGCTTTTAATTCCTTCGCCTTTTTATTCCCATTTACATTATACTTTTTAGTCCGAGGATTATTTAGAACAATAAACTGGTTTCTTACATCTTCCAGTTGTTCTTTCATATCTTCTTCTAAGGTTCTGATCTTATTATTTACGATGACATTTTCATCTTGTAAATTTTGGTTTTGATTCCAAAAGAAATAAGATGATCCAGCAAAAAGTAAAGCCGTTATACTTGCGGCAATAGCATATCTTTGAAACTTTCTTCTACCTGTATTCTGTGCTTTAATTCTATTTAGGATCTTGGTCTTAAGACCTTCCGGGGTTTTAAGGGCATATAGTTTTGCAAATGTTTCAAGATTAGCTTGTAACTCATCATAGGTCTTTCTAACTTCAGGATACATTGCTATATATCGCTCCACTTGCATTGATTCTTCAAGAGTAGTGGTTCCCAACAGATACTTTTCAAGTAAATCGGTATCTAAAAATATTCGTATTTTTTCTTTCATGACATTAAAATTAATAGGGGCAAAAATATCATAGAGTTTCCATAAATCTTTTTAAGTTCTCTTAGTCCAATTTTTAACCTGGATTTGATAGTTCCCAACGGAATATTTAATTCATCGCTGGCCTCTTGTTGTGTCATTCCTTGAAAAAACAAGGCATCCAACACCACATGATATTTATGTTCTATCTTCTCCATGTTCTCTTTGACATCCATGAACTCGGGTCTGATACTGTCTACACCTAGATTATATACGTCAGAAACATCAATTTGGATTTCCTTATCAGATTTGGTGTTTACGCTACGTAGCTTGTCAATAGCTGTGTTTCTCGTAATCCTAAAGAGCCAGGTAAATAATTTTGCTTTCGAGGAATCATAAGAGTCAGATTTTTTCCAGATCTTCACAAAACTCTCCTGCAATACGTCCTGTGCCAGTTCAGAATCTCTAACTACTTTAAAAGCAACCCCGTAAAGCGTATCGCCATAATGTTCATACAGCAATGAAATAGCCTTATCATTGCGCTCATGCAACAATTCAACAATATGTTTTTCAAGTAGTGAACTCATATTAGATTAACGACATCAAATAATTCGAAAAGAAAGCATCCAAAATATTATTCTGACCCGTATATAGTGTAAACGCTAAATTATAAAATTGATTGTTAAGAAAGCGTTTTCTCAATTTTAATTAGATAAATGTGCAACTGGTTATTGTACATTTAATTTTGGTTAGTTTGGTTTGGTATAGCCCCCGTGAATTCTTTCACGGGGGTTATTTTATGGTTTTTTATTATTCTTTTTAGCTAATTATATTTACTTCAGGGTTAATTTCGATACCAAATCGAGTTAATACGGCATCCTGAATTTTAGTTGCTAATAGTAGTAACTCCTGTCCGCTTGCACCTCCATAGTTTACCAGGACCAAAGCCTGATTCTTATGAACTCCGGCATCACCAAATCTTTTTCCTTTAAATCCGCATTGTTCAATAAGCCATGCGGCTGGAATTTTATAAGTAGTTTCTGAAATTTGGTAAAAGGGCGCTTCAGGATTATTATTCAAAAAAGTAATAAACTTGTCTTTTGTGATAACTGGATTTTTAAAGAAACTTCCACTGTTGCCCAATTTTATTGGGTCTGGGAGTTTCTTTTGGCGAATTGCAATTACAGCGTTGGAAACATCCTTGATTGTAGGGTGGTCAATCTTATTTTCTTTCAATTCAGTTTCAATTGCACCATAAGAGGTATTTGGTCTATGTGGCGGTTTATTTAATTTTAAATTTACCGACGTAATAATGTATTTACCCTTCCCTGCATTCTTAAAAATTGAATCTCTATAGCCAAACTGGCAGTCAGGCTTAGAAAAAGTGATGAGTTGCTGAGTAGAAACATCCATGGCTTCACAGCTTACAAAACAATCCTTAAGTTCAACCCCGTATGCGCCTATATTTTGTATTGGTGAGGTGCCTACATTTCCGGGAATTAGTGACAGATTTTCCAACCCTCCGTAGTCGTGATTAATCGTCCAAATTACTAATTCATGCCAGTTTTCTCCTGCCATAATCTTTAGGATTACGTGATTTTCATCTTCTAAAAGCATGGTAATTCCTTTGATGTTAATATGCATAACTAATGCATTTAAATCATTGGTAATTAGCATGTTACTTCCGCCACTTAACACAAGTTTTTTCGGGTAGTCCTCTTGTTGAAGTACTTCTTGGAGATTCTGGATTGTGGTTATTTCTACGAAATTGCTTGCAAGAGCTTCAATACCAAAAGTATTGTATTTCTTCAAAGATATATTATGCTGTATTTTCACAAAGCCCGGTAGGTTTTAAGTGCTTCTTTCAATATTTGCACTGCTTTTGTTAAACGTTCTTTTTTAAGAACATAAGCAATTCGTATCTGATTCTTACCCATTCCTTCAGTTGCGTAGAATCCTGCAGCTGGTGCAACCATGACGGTCTCACCGTTTAAATCATATTTCTCCAGAAGCCATTGTGCAAAATGATCTGCGTCTTTTATGGGTAATTGCGCTATACAGTAAAACGCACCGTGAGGCCTGCCTACAATTACACCATCTATTTTATTCAATTCAGTTATTAGCAAATCACGCCTTTCTACATATTCTTCTATGACTTCCTTAAAGTATTCCTGTGGTGTTTCTAAAGCGGCTTCACTGGCAATTTGGGCATATGTAGGAGGAGAAAGCCGGGCTTGGGCAAATTTTAGAGCTGTTTTTATAATCTCCTTGTTTTTTGAGACAAGACAACCAATTCTTGCGCCACACATGCTATATCTTTTGGAAACAGAATCTATAACGATGGCGTGTTCTTCCAACCCATTTACCTGTAATATGGAATAGTGCTCTTTCCCATCGTAAGTGAACTCTCTATATACTTCATCTGCCACCAGAAAAAGATTATATTTTTTTACCAATAACGCCAGTTTCTGAATTTCAGTTTTATTGTATAAATACCCTGTAGGATTTCCAGGATTGCATATAAGGATTGCTCTAGTCTTATTTGTAATGAGCTTTTCGAATTCTTCAATGGGGGGTAGCGCAAAGTTGTTTTCAATTCTCGAAAGTACGGGAGTCACTTTTATTCCCATAGCTGTCGCAAAACCGTTGTAATTGGCATAAAATGGTTCAGGAATTATAATTTCATCCTGAGCATCAGCAATGCTTCCCATGGTAAAGGAAAGAGCTTCAGATCCCCCGGTTGTCACCAAAATGTCATTATGTGTGACGTGTATTTTTTGCTTTTCGTAATATTCACTTAATTTTTTACGATAGATTTCGGAACCTTCAGTTCTACTGTAGGCTAAAACTTCAATTGTGTTGTTTTTGACCGCATCCAAAGCCTGCTTAGGGGTTTTTATATCTGGCTGACCAATATTTAGATGAATTACTTCAATACCCCGAAATTTGGCATCTTCCGCATAGGGAACCAATTTCCGGATTGGGGATTCTGGCATTAATTGACCCTTCCTTGAGATGGCTGGCATAAAATTCTAAATTTTAGCAAAAATGGGAAATCATTACGGACAAAACAACATAAAGTTAAATATTATCAGTTCATCTAATGGAATGTTAAAGTGCTATAAACTTTCGTTATTATTTAGTATCTTTAAAATACATTGAACTAAATATTAGCAAGTTGCGTACAATTATTAAATTTCTTTTAGTGTTAACATTGTGTATTCCATTTTATGGTTTATCACAAGGATTTGAATTGCAAAATGGGAAAAAATTTGAAAAGGTAAATTTTAAATTAATCAATAATCTCATAATTATACCTATTGAAGTTAACGGGGCGAAGTTGTCCTTTATCTTGGATTCAGGTGTAAGTAAACCTATTCTTTTTAATGTCTCAGGCCAGGACTCCATTCAATTAAGGAATGTGTCCGAAATTACTATAAGCGGCCTTGGTGGTGGAGATCCGATTAAAGGGTTAAGTTCGAAAGACAATTTTTTCAAAATAGAGGAAATTAGGAATTTCAAACAGTTATTATACGTTGTACTGGACAAGGATATGAATTTCTCCCCAAGTCTGGGAATACCTATACATGGAATCATTGGATATGACCTCTTCCGAGATTTTGTTGTCGAAATTAATTATAGTTCGGAATATATTAAATTTCACGATCCTGAATTTTATGAAGAGAAAGAAAATGCCAAATCACAAAAATTACCTTTATCTTTAAGACGAAACAAGGCTTATATTGATGGAAGTGTTGGTTTAAATACGGCAAACGATGTGCCCGTAAAACTTTTAGTTGATACGGGTAGTAGTGATGCGGTTTGGCTCTTTGAGGATGAGGGAAAAGGTCTAGGTATTCCTGAACAAAACTATCAGGATTTTTTAGGTCAGGGATTAAATGGAAGCATCTTTGGTAAACGCACCAAGGTAAATAGTATAAATATAGGAGGGTTTGCTCTAAAGGACGCAAAAGCGGCATTTCCTGATATGGAGACCTTTAGTACCTCGGCGATTATAAAGAATAGAAACGGTAGTATTGGCGGGGCCATTCTAAAACGCTTTAATATTGTTTTTAACTATCCTGCAAAAGAAATTACCTTGAAAAAGAATAGACATTTTAGTGCTCCTTTCCAGTACAATATGTGTGGCTTGCAATTGCAGCATAACGGTGTTCGATATATCGCAGATCGTATTGCAGATAGCAGAGGCGTTGTTATGAATAGTGAAAAAACATTTGGAAATGTGCAGATTCTTATGGAAAACCAGACCCGGCTTAGTTTGGTGCCCGAGATTATTGTTTCAGGTATCAGGGCAGGTAGCCCGGCAGAAGAAGCGGGTCTACAGGAGGGGGACATAATTTTAGCAGTAAATGGTAAGCGAATCCATAGTTATAAACTTCAGGAAGTCATGAAAATGCTTAATGAAAAAGAAGGGAAGCGTATAAAGGTTCTTATAGAAAGATATAACAAGGATTTGTTATTTTCATTTGTGCTCAAAAAAGCATTTAAATAAAAAAACCGGAATGAAAATTCCGGTTTTTATTTATTAGAATATAGATTTTTCTATTTTCCGTCTACACTTGTCACTTCGCCTTTAATCTTTAATACTTTGGTAGGCGTATCAGCGTTGGATATTACTGTTATAGCTTTTCTAATTGGTCCAACTCGTTTAGTGTCATATTTAACTTGTATTTCTCCTGTTTTTCCCGGTAAAATTGCTTCTTCAGGTTTTTTAGGGATAGTACAGCCACAACTGGAACTTACTTTACTTATAATTAAAGGTGCTGTTCCTGTATTTGTAAATTCAAAAACCCTAACGCCATCACTGCCTTTTTCGATTACACCATAATCAACGGTTTCCGCTTTAAATTCAATCTTAGCCGCTTTATCCTGGGCGTTTACATTTAATGCAAGTAGGCCTACAAATAATATTAATACTAT
>CBDTVT010000143.1:0-7783 GCA_965364275.1 uncultured Eudoraea sp.
GTATTTAGTTTGTTTTGACATGTTCTGCGGCGTTCCTTTCATGTGCATCATGACATAAGGCACTTTAAAATCCGATATGATTTGCATCATGTTGCGATCCAAATTTCCGGCAGAAATATCATTGATCATTACAGCACCATTTTCAAGACAACGCCGGGCTACCACGCTTCTGAAGGTATCTATAGATAAATTGATATCAGGAAAATTATTAGTTAGCAGATCAACAACGGGCAAAATCCTTTTCAATTCTTCTTCTTCAGAAATATCAGTCGCACCCGGTCTGGAGCTATAGGCTCCCAGGTCCACAAATGTGGCCCCCTCATCAAGTATTTTTTCTACTTGTTTTAAAATAGAGACTTCATCCTTATATTTTCCTCCATCATAAAAAGAGTCCGGGGTAACATTTAATATGCCCATAATTTTAGGCTTCTTTAAATCTATTAGCCTGCCTTTACAATTTATTGTCATAGGATTTTTTTAAACCATTTGGAGTGTAAATTATTTTGAAGACCAAGATTAAACTCCGAACTTTGATGTTTCCATTATTTTGAGCGAAATTTACGCAAATTAGAACAATTTACATGCAGCAAACCTCGGAACAATACGATGGCATCATAACTACTTGTCGGGACTTGTTTTCAAAAAAAATGAAAGATTACGGAAGTGCCTGGAGAATTTTAAGGCTACCTTCTTTAACAGATCAAATTTATATTAAGGCCCAGCGCATCAGAAGTTTACAGGAAAACGAGGTCCGAAAAGTAGACGAAGGAGAAAAATCTGAATTTATTGGTATTATCAATTATGCTATTATGGCGCTCATACAGCTGGAGAAAGGCGTTGCCCAGGAACCCGATCTTGCTCCTGCTGAGGCCCTTGGCTTATACAATAAACATGTTGAGGTTACCAAATTGCTCATGGAAAATAAGAATCATGATTACGGGGAGGCATGGCGCGATATGCGTGTAAGTTCATTGACTGACCTGATTATTCAAAAATTATTGAGAGTTAAACAAATAGAGGATAATAAAGGAAAAACATTGGTTAGTGAAGGTATTGAGGCAAACTATCAGGATATCATAAATTATTCAGTTTTTGCCATGATTCATATGAATGAATCCACCCAATAAATATTCTAAAAATAGTATGAAACATTTAGCAGGCTTTTCCAGGGTATTTGTTGGAATACTATTTATTATCAGTGGTTTTATAAAACTTAATGATCCTGTAGGCTTTTCGTTCAAATTGGAAGAATACTTTAGTCAGGGAGTTCTCGACTTGCCTTTTTTAATGCCGTATGCTCTTGCGATATCAATCTTTGTAGTCATTTTTGAAGTAGTTTTGGGGGTATTCCTCTTGATAGGCTATCGTAAGAATTTTACCATATGGAGCCTGTTACTAATGATCCTGTTTTTTACTTTTCTTACCTTTTATTCAGCTTATTTTAATAAAGTAACAGATTGCGGATGTTTTGGAGACGCCATTAAATTAACGCCATGGGAGTCATTTACCAAAGATATAATCCTACTGGCACTAATCTTAATTTTATACTTTGGCAGGCAATATATTAAGCCACTTTTTAGCCAGGGAGTAAGGCAAATTATTGCTTTGGTATCTGTAGTGCTTTGTATTATATATGGAAACTATGTGCTTAATCATTTACCTGTAATAGACTTCAGGCCTTATAAGATTGGGGCCAATATAGAAGACGGGATGGAATATCCCGAAGATGCACCGAAACCCATATATGAATATTCTTGGAAATTTAATAATAAGGGAGAAGAAAAAGTAATCGTAACTAATGGGGAGTACCCTGCTGTTGATGGTGAATTTATTGGTGTGGAAACTAAAGAAATACAGAAGGGGTATGAACCTCCCATCCATGATTTTACTATAGAGCAGGAAGGGGAGGATTTTACTGCCTCGTTGATGCAGGAAGCTAATCTACTTATGGTGGTTGCCTATGACATGGCCAAAAGCGAATATGAAGCCTTTGAAAAAGTAAAGGATATTACCGATAGAGCCATTAATCAGGGATATAAAGTCATTGGAATGTCGGCCTCTAACAGGGAATGGACCAACAAGATAATTGAAGAATACCAATTGGGTTTTGAATTTTATTTTACAGATGAGACCACTTTAAAAACGATTGTTAGGTCTAATCCAGGTATCTTGATCCTGAATAGAGGTACTATAACTCAAAAGGTCCATTATAATGATATTGGGGATTTGAAAATTGAATAAGTCTTCAGAGTGCTGGTATAGACCAAACTGTGATGACGATTAGAATAAAACAACACCTATTGTAAACATAAAAGAACTAAAAATGAGAAGTAAAATAGTTGCCGGAAACTGGAAAATGAATAAGAACTTAAACGAAACTAAGGCCTTATTGGAAGAATTATCAGGTAAATTACCGAAAACAGAAGCAGAAGTCATTGTAGCTCCTACTTTTGTTAACCTGGCAGATACGGCCCGTACTCTGGAATCATCAGACATAAAAGTCGCTGCCCAGAATATGCATTTTGCAAAAAGTGGGGCATATACCGGGGAAATTTCTGCGGATATGCTTCTAAACATCAATGTGGATATTGTAATTATCGGACATTCAGAACGCAGGGCATACTTTGGAGAAACGGATGATCTTTTAGCTAAAAAAGTGAAGGCTGCTTTGGAAAACAATATGCGTGTCATATTTTGTTTTGGAGAAGAATTGGAAGAGAGAAAGTCTGGCAATCATTTCAACGTAGTGGAATCTCAGCTCAAGAACGGTCTTTTTGACTTACCAGCCGATGCCTGGCAACATATTGTACTCGCTTATGAACCTGTCTGGGCAATTGGTACGGGCGAGACCGCCTCTCCGGAACAGGCCCAGGAAATGCACGCCTTTATCCGTAAGACTATAACCGATGCTTATGATACTTCAATAGCGAATGAAGTGTCCATTTTATATGGCGGTAGTGTAAAACCTTCAAATGCCCAGGAGATTTTCTCAAAACCCGACGTTGATGGCGGGCTAATAGGCGGAGCTGCTTTGGTGGCAGATGATTTTGTTGCCATTATTGAGGCTATCTGAACGTTTATGCAAGAACTCTTTCTGGAATATCGATTTTCGATAAATCCATTACAACCTGCTATGGATATCTTAATAGCGGAGCTGGCCGCACTGGGTTTTGATAGTTTTTTGGAAACCGAGGATGGTTTACTGGCTTATGTCAAAAAGGAGTTATGGAACCCCAAGGCCTTGCTAAACGTCCATATCCTTGCCAATAAAGATTTTAGGATAGATTATGAAGTATCTGAAATAGAACAGGAAAACTGGAATGAACAATGGGAAAAGAATTTTGAACCCATAAATGTGGATAATCAATGTGTTGTAAGAGCACCCTTTCATGACATACCGGATGTCACCTTTGATATAGTTATAACTCCTAAGATGAGTTTTGGTACCGGGCATCATGAAACTACACATATGATGCTTCAATTGCTGTTGACATTAGATTTCAAAGATAAATCTGTATTGGATATGGGCTGTGGAACCGGTGTTCTGGCCATTCTGGCTGCTATGAAAGGGGCCAGATCTGTAGATGCGATAGATATAGATAATTGGAGTTTTCAGAATGCCATGGAAAATGTGTCTGCTAATAAATGTGAACAGATTAAGGTGTTTGAAGGTGATGCTAATTTATTGACAAATCAAAATTACGATATCATCTTAGCGAATATTAATCGCAATATTTTACTTTCAGATATCTCAGTTTATATAGAGCACCTGAAAAAAGGAGGAGTATTACTTTTAAGTGGTTTTTACAAAGAAGATATGGAGCTTATTTCAAAGGAATGTTCGGCCCACGGACTTTCATATCAAGAAAATCTGGAAAAAAATAACTGGGTTGCGTCAAAATATGTATTTTAGTTCATACAAAAGCCTATCTGTATGAGTACTAAGGAAAAAGTCTCCGAAGAACTACTTTTGGATGAGGAGACGGTGAAACAAAATGAAATAGTATTGTTCAATGATGAGGTAAATACCTTTGAACATGTTATTTACACCTTAATTGATGTTTGTGAACATACCGCAGAACAGGCAGAACAATGTTCATTAATAGTTCATTACAAAGGTAAATGCACGGTCAAAACAGGGGAATATAAGGACTTAGAACCTCGTTGCAGCAAATTATTGCAGGCGGGATTAAGTGCTGAGATTGTCTGATTTTTAATGTTCTTTAACGGGAATCTATACTAAGACATCAGATTAGCAAGGTAATTTTAAAAGAAATCTAAATGTCACTTAGTATGGATTATAGAAGTAAGCAACAAATAGTTAAAAGAATAATGGTTATGCTATCATTAGCGCTGTTATTCATTAATTGCTCAACCAAAGAAAAAGAATCGCCCGAAAACTTGGTTGCAGAACCTGAAATGAAGATTATATCTCCAACAAACATGAATGCCAGCATTTATACTACTGCCCATAAGACCGATCTAAAACTTTCTGAGACAGGGGCATTGACATTCAGTGATTTTAAACAACCTTTAGAGACTGAAATTGACGTACTTGTTGATCCTTCTAAACAATTTCAAACATTATTAGGAATTGGTGCGGCATTGACGGATGCCGCGGCAGAGACTTTTTACAAGCTTTCAGAGGAAAATCAGAAATTATTTTTAGAGGCCTATTACAGCAAAGAAAAGGGTATCGGATATTCTTTGGGGAGAACTATTATTCATAGTTGTGATTTTTCAACCGGGAGTTATACCTATGTAGAAGAAGGAGATGCTGAGCTAAAGACTTTTAACATTGACCATGATAGACAATACCGATTGCCATTTACTAAAAAGGCGATTGAAGCGGCAGGCGGAGAATTAACTATGTATGCCAGTCCATGGAGTCCGCCAGCTTTTATGAAAACAAATAACAATATGTTGCAGGGCGGGAAATTAAAGCCGGAGTTTTATCAGCCCTGGGCTAATTATTATGTAAAATTTATAGAGGCCTATGAGGCAGAAGGCATTCCTATTTGGGGCCTTACCATACAAAATGAACCAATGGCCGTACAGCGCTGGGAATCGTGTATTTATTCAGCAGAAGAAGAACGTGACTTTTTAAAGAACTACCTGGGACCAACATTGGAAAATGAGGGTATGGGGGATAAAAATATCATTGTTTGGGATCATAACAGGGATCTTCTGTTTCAGCGTGCCAGTGTTATTTTAAATGACCCGGAGGCAGCTAAATATGTTTGGGGAGTTGGCTTTCACTGGTATGAAGATTGGAAAGACGGTATTCCAATGTTCGATAATGTGCAAAATGTTCATGAGGTATTTCCAGAAAAGAATTTGATTTTTACGGAAGGCTGTAACGAAGGTTATGATATTACAAAAATAGAGGAAGAAAGACTTGCTGAACGATATGGAAGGTCTATGATAAATGACTTTAACAATGGTACCGTTGCATGGACAGACTGGAATATTTTATTGGATGAAACAGGAGGGCCCAACCATGTGGGTAATTTATGTTTTGCTCCGGCACATGGAGATACGAAAACAGGAGAACTTACATTAACTCATTCTTATTATTATATAGGACATTTTTCAAAATTTATCCGTCCCGGTGCCAAAAGGATTAGCAGTGTTTCAAGTTCAAATTCTTTGTTATCAACTGCTTTTGTAAATGAAGATGGTAGCATAGTGATCGTTGCTATGAATCAAAGTGATGATCCCTTAGAATACGGCATTACAATGAATTCAAAAACAGCAAAAGTTGATATTCCCGGACACGGAATACAAACCATTGTGATGTCAGAATAGTAATATATCTGTTTACCAATAAACCAAACTAAATAACGAACCAATAAAACTGAAAAACCATGGTAGAAGCCGATTCAGTAATTAAAATGAATAAGCCCTATACCATATTCATAAGCCTCATAGTGGCTCTTGGAGGTTTTTTATTGGGTTTTGATAGTGCTGTAATTTCAGGTGCAGTCAAAGGAATCACTATCTATTTTGAAATGACAGAATGGATGCTCGGATTTTCAGTTGGCTGTGTAGTTTTCGGCGCAATGGCCGGAAATTTATTAGCGGGGCCTATGAGCGATATGTTCGGCCGAAAGAAGATATTAATTATTGTAGCAGCGCTTTTTTCGATATCTGCAACCTGGTCTGCTATGGCAACCGGTTATACAGAATTTATTATTGCCAGAATCATAGGAGGTATTGGAATTGGCGGTGCAATTTTAATAGCACCAATTTATATCGCAGAAATTGCCCCTCCGAAACTTAGGGGTAGTCTTGTATCGTTCAACCAATTGAATATCGTAATCGGTATTTCCGTAGCTTATTTTTCCAATTACTTTCTTGTAAATATGGAGGGAGAAAGCTGGCGCTGGATGCTTGGGGTTGAGGCCATTCCTGCAGCTATTTATTTTTTAGCACTTTTTACGGTACCAAGAAGTCCAAGGTGGTTAATCAGGAATTTAAATAAAGTTAAACTGGCAAGAAAGATTCTGGTTAAGATAGGGGGTGAGGAGTATGCCGAAGTTACCATTGCAGAAATCCAACGTGGAATGTCATCTACGGAAGAAAAAGGCAGACTATCCGATCTGTTTAAATACAGAAATCGCACCATTATGATAATTGCCATAGGGATTGCTTTTTTTCAGCAAATTACAGGGATTAATGCGGTCTTTTATTATGCCCCAACCATATTTGAACAAGCAGGCGGAAGCACAGATTCCTCTTTTTTACAGGCTATTGTCGTGGGGCTAACCAACCTTGTATTCACATTGGTGGCTATTTGGTTAATTGATAGGCTGGGCCGGAAGCCCCTTTTGCTGATAGGAACTACTTTTATGACTATTGCACTTTTATTAGCTGCCTTCGCATTTAATAATGCAACTTATGATTTTAATGATAAGACCCTGGCTAAAATAAGTAACAATGAAATTAGAACAGCATTGACAGATTTCAATGGAAAGTCGTTCGATAGCCAGGCTGCCCTTTTCGAAGAGGTAGAGCCTGCAATGGATCAGGACCTGTTCCTGCAATTCAAACGAAATGAAATAACCAATTTTATACAGATTAATGCTACTCTGGTTTTAATTGCTATTCTTCTGTATGTTGCCGCTTTTGCCATTTCGCTAGGACCGGTTATGTGGACTTTGATTTCAGAGATCTTCCCAAGCAAAATAAAAGGAATTGCGATTTCAGTGGTGGGCTTTTTTAACTCTTTGGTAAGTTTTTCTGTTACTCAGGTATTTCCCTGGGAATTATCTAATCTGGGACCCACTGCTACTTTCGCCATTTACGCTTTATTGTCCTTCTGCGCCATATTCTTTGTATATAAATTCGTTATCGAGACCAAAGGACGCACCCTTGAAGAAGTTCAGGAAATATTAATTAGGAAATAGATTAATAAATGAGACAAATTATATTTTTAGTTTGTTTTTGTGCCTTTTTTTCATGCAAGGATAATCCTGAGAAAAAGGATTTTAAGTTAAGAACAATCAAATTATCAATAAATGAATCAACACCCAATATACTTCGGCGATATTAAAGCTCATTTTGAAAAACCTGAGATAAAAGGAGAACCGGTACGTCTGCAAAATGAAAATTTTTATAAAATTTCAAACAGCGATGTTATGAGACCATTTTTCATGAGCATGGTAAGCGATTCAAACCATTGGATGTTTATATCGAGCAATGGCGGATTAACAGCAGGAAGAAAAAACAGTGAATCATCTTTGTTCCCTTATTATACGGATGATAAAATTACTGAATCAGC
>CBDTVT010000144.1:0-7777 GCA_965364275.1 uncultured Eudoraea sp.
GTCCTTGGTGCTACCTTTTCTTCCGCCCTGGCCTCTCTTGTTGGCTCCTCATGTATCCTTTTTGCAATGGGGGAACATCGGGTATTGCCCTATGGTAAATTTCTTGCAGGACAAAGTGCCAACGGTCAACCAAGAAACGCAATGATAGTGACGGGGATTATGATTTTTGTTACCATGTTACTTCGCGACCTTAATGCTGTGGCACCTCTCGTAACCCTATTTTTTCTAATTACCTATGCAATGATCAATGTTGTTGTAATTATTGAACAAAATTTAGGGTTAATAAGTTACCGGCCGTTGTTTAAGATCAATAAATGGGTTCCATGGATAGGATTAACATCTTCAGTATTGGCAATGTTTATTATTAACCCAACGATTAGTCTTATTTCAATAAGTATTGTTTTTGTGGTTTATTGGTTTTTATCTCGTCAAAATATTGAAACACCATTTGAGGATGTTAGGTCAGGTCTTTTTGTTTCTTTTGCAGAGTGGGCCGCGAAACATACATGGGGTATGAAAACCATGCAACAAAGGGCATGAAAACCAAATTTGATGGTTCCGGTAAGAGATGTTGTTGGTGCAAAAGGAAATTTTCAATTTTTAAGGAATATTGCCAAACCTAAAGGATCGATAAAACTATTGGGGATAGAAGCTAATGGGTCTGATAGCACGTTGACGGAAGAACTGTCTTCTCTTTCGGAAGCCTTTAGAATTAAGGATGTTTTCTCTTCCTGGACGGTAATTAATACAGATGATTTTGCAAAAGGGGTTAATTATGGTAATCAGGCTTTAAAAGGAGCTTTTTTCAGGCCCAATATTGTTTTTTTGAACCTACAGCAACATGACAATTACGAAACGGAGATCAGGCCTGTCATTAAAGAATCAATTCGATTAGAAGTTGGGGTTTTATTATACTCATCTCACCCTACGGCCTTATTAGGCAGAAGAAACATGATTAACGTTTGGGTCAGTGACCGCACTAACAACTGGGATATTGGATGGGATATTGGTAATTTAGACTTGTCTATCTTAATTGCGTATAAACTTAAAAAAAATTGGGAGGCAAAGATTCGGTTGATTATTGTTATTAAAGATGAAGAAGAAAGAAAGAATGCCCAGAAATTCCTTAATTTGTTGATTAGCCTTGCCCGTTTACCTGAAACGCTTACTGAAGTTAGAGTTGGAAATTTTAAGGATACGGTGGCAAACGCACCTTCGGCCGACCTTAATATTTTTGGGATGGATGAAAATCTAAGATTTGAATTTGTCCAGGAAATGACACTTCTAACAAATAGCTCTTGCCTTTTTGTTAAAGACTCCGGCCATGAAAGTATTCTTGCTTAAATACTCTTAGGATCTTATCTAAATTCCATCAGAACTTTCCATTAATTCATATCCCTGGTTTACCCCTTTTTCCATTGCGGGGACTCCTCGATCCATCCATACTGGCATTGGAGCGCCTTTTAAATAATGATCGAAAAACTGGGCCATTCGAATATTAAAATCTTTGCGGTTTTGCAATTTTAACGGCCAGTGTGGTTCTCCGTTATAATTGAGGAACCAGGAAGGCTTACCTAATCGTCTTAAACTTACAAAGAATTCAATACCCTGATACCATGGTACATGACCATCCGCGTCATTATGCATAATTAAAAGAGGGGTATTAATCTTATCAATATTAAAGATAGGTGAGTTCTCCATATATCTGATGGGATATTCCCATGGTGTCCCTCCTATCCTACTCTGCGTATGTTCATATTGAAACTGTCTGCTTAAGCCGGTCCACCATCTGATTCCCCCATAAGCACTTATCATGTTTGGTACTGGAGCGCCTGTCTCTGCTGCTTTAAAAATATCAGTTTTGGTCACCAGATAGGCTATTTGATATCCTCCCCAACTGTGACCTTGTACCCCAATATTATCCTTATCCACAAAACCTTTTTCTATTAAGGATGTAATTCCGGGTATTACGCAGTTATATGCACTTTCTCCCGGATAACCTATGCGGTAGTTCACATCCGGATTAAAAATAAGATATCCTCTGCTGGCGTAAAAACTATAATTAATAGTGGAACGTCCAGGGTTTGGAGCCCTGTGATAATTTAACCTGTCAGTACTTTTTTCATAAAAATTTACGATCATTGGGTATTTCTTTGCGGGGTCAAAGTTATCTGGCTTTACAAACATCCCAGTTAATTTATCACCATCCAAAGAGGTCCAGCTAATTAATTCTATAGTACCCCAATTATAATTATTTTGCTGGGGATTTGCATCGGATATAATCTTTACGTTTTTAAAGCTGAGATCAGAGTAACGAATATCAGGAAACTCTTCAAAAGACTCTCTGGTGTAGATAAGCGCATCATCCAATTGGGCTTTTATTGGAATTCTATAACGAAAAGGCCCTTTTAGTAAAGTTTTTAAGGTTTTATTTTTTGGGTTAAATTCGGCATATCCACCACTCTTATCAGTTTCATTAAAAGTAGTAAACAACCATTTTTTATTGGTGTCCATAAACCTCACTTCTTTGTCCAGAGACACATAGCGATACCTGGTAACGGTTTCTCTACCATTTGTTAAATGGTCCGCTAAACCAGAGTTAGGATCAAATTTCCATATATCATAACGATCATACAGAAGTAAAGCTTGGTCATTTTCAGTCCAACCGGCAGCACCATATGGTTCCGGGGGACTAGGGGAATCATGTAGTTCATCATAAAAAACTTTGCCCTTGGTCAAATCTAAATAAGAGTCTCTTTCAATATTATATGCAAACCAGGTTTCCGCAATAGAATTATAACCATAAATAAATTTACCTCCCGGACTTAAGTTAACTTCTCCCGAAACTTTGGTAAGTACTTTTTTTGACTTACCCGTTAAAGTATTTATAATAGTATAATCACGTGCCCTTCTACCAGTCCATTGCCTTTCCAACTCATAGGGCTCTGATCTCTTTATCAAAGCAAACTTTGCGTTTCCTTCATCTCCCAGCTCGACTTCTGGAAATGATTCCGAACCCAGTTGTACAATCCTAAGATCATCTTTAAGGTGTACTACGGATTTGAATGACTGGATGGTATCCCTTTTAAGCTGTAATTCTTGCACAGTATACAGCCTGGGCTCATTATATGTCCATACTTCAACATTTACAATTTCGTCTTCTGTAAGCATTGTATCCTTAATAATTTGTGGTTTCGACAAGCCAAAAAACAATTTCGACTCATCTTTCGAAAATAACAACTCTGCGTTCGAAGATGGATGGTATGCGTTGGGAGTCAAAGAGGCATCGGCAACTCTTTGGGCCTTATCCTGCCCTTTACGCCACAGATATAGTTCAGTTGGTCTTTCCTGTACTTTTGTAGTATCCTTGTCAACAATAAAACCCAGATTATTACCAGATTCACTAAAATTTAACTGATAATATTTCGCTTTTTTAGCAGTATGAACTTGTGTCAGGCTGGGTTTTTCAAAATCCAGTATATAAACACTGGAACTATCTTTTTTATTTTTTCCTGTAGAGGCAAAAGCTAATCGCTTACCCTCTTTGGCAAAGACATAATCTGTAACAAACTTAAAGGTATCCTTTTGCCCCGTTTGTATATCTTGAACCAGCAAGTGATGGCCATTCTTTTTTCCAACCTTTTTCTTTTTATCATTATCATCCTTTTCCTTTTCTTTTGTAGTGTCCTTTTCTTTCTTTATTTCCTCCAATTGAATAGCCAAATAGCCATCCCATTTTTCAGGTATCTTATAAGATTTTACATTACCTATTTTTATGAGCGAATTGTTTTTTAAATCAAATATTCCCAGACTGTCTTTCGGCAAATCTTTCTTTTTGATTTTGCGCTTTTTCATGGCCAGTACACTATCCCTCCAGGCATTAATGGTAAAAACGGCATAGCTAGAATCATAGGTAAACCGGCCTTTTGAACCCCGGTCATATTGAAACACAAGTTTTGCCCTACTATCTTTTATTTTCAAATACTGATCCGCTTCTCCCTTTTCAAGAGAATACATGATATAATTGCCATTCGGGGAAATAGATTTGTTTTTTATAGAATTCCAGATTTCAAAATCTGAATGGTCCAAAACCTTCTTTTGAGCAAGAATTACAGAACAGGATAATACTAATGAAATAGTGAGAAATGACTTCATAATCTGGTTTAAATTGGAAGCCTAAATATACTAGGAAAATTCTTTTATATAATTGGTACACTAAGTTTTCCTGTGTTTGTACTTAAATGCTTAAAAATTGTTTTTGGAAAACGGGACAAATATTTTATTACATCCGAAAACTATCCGATTGGACTAAAAATATGAACACTACTCTTTGAAGTAGGATTGTTTTAATATCTTTAATTCTCAGAATTCAAGAGGTTTATTATTTAATGGTAGAGCACAAAGTGATTTAATAGCTATTTAAAATGAAAGCGACTCTTACAGCATCAGGTACTTTAGAAGCTTATTTTCAACCTTTTAGAAAACAGGTTGTTGGTATAGATCAAAGTTTTGAATCCCCATTTGGAATTAAAAAAATCATTTACGCAGATTGGATTGCAAGTGGAAGGCTATACCGTCCAATTGAAGAAAAGTTACTTAATGAAATTGGGCCATTTGTAGCCAATACTCACACGGAAACCTCTGTTACCGGGTCGGCTATGACTCTGGCTTATAAAGATGCCCGTACCATTATTAAAGAGCATGTAAACGCTTCAGAAGAAGATGTCTTAATAAATGTTGGGACCGGAATGACAGGAGCGATTAATAAATTTCAAAGAATATTAGGATTAAAGGTTACAGAAAACCTCAAAGAGCATACAAAGGTACCTGATGCTATTAAACCGATAGTTTTTATTTCTCACATGGAACATCATTCTAATCAAACTTCATGGTTAGAAACTATAGCTAATGTAGAGGTGATACCTTGTAATTCAGAAGGTCTTATTTGTTTAGATAGTTTTCAGGAACTTCTTTTGAAATATGAGCAACATCCAATAAAAATAGCATCTATTACAGCCTGCTCAAATGTGACCGGTATTATAACGGATTACTTTCAAGTTGCTAAACTTATTCATAGTTATAATGGGTTATGTTTTGTAGACTTTGCCTGCTCCGCACCCTATGTGCCAATTGATATGCACCCAAAAGACAAAGATGCCTATTTGGATGCTATTTTCTTTTCTCCACATAAATTTCTTGGCGGACCTGGAGCTTCGGGGGTTCTAATTTTTAATAAAAAATTATATAAAAATCTGATTCCGGATAATCCCGGAGGCGGAACGGTAGCCTATACAAACCCATGGGGGGACCATGATTATATAGACGATATTGAAACGAGAGAAGACGGAGGTACTCCAGGTTTTCTACAGACCATAAAGACTGCATTGGCTATACGCCTGAAAGAGCAAATGGGAACAGAAAATATTATGGCGAGGGAACATCAGATCGTTGACCGAATATTTGAAAAATTATCAAATATTCAGAATATACATATTTTAGCCCGAAGGCATAGAGACAGATTAGGGATATTCTCCTTTTTTGTCGATGATGCCCATTATAATTTGGTCGTTAAATTGCTCAATGACCGATATGGAGTACAGACCCGTGGTGGATGTTCCTGTGCCGGTACATATGGCCATTATTTGTTAAATGTTGACCTATCTACTTCAAAAGCCATTGAACAAAAAATTCTGGAAGGCTGCCTCATTGAGAGACCAGGTTGGGTGCGCATGTCTGTCCACCCGATAATGACTGATATGGAAATAGATTTTATATGTGAGGCCATTAAGCAAGTTTCGTTACATCATAACGAATGGGGCAAGGATTATGAGTATAATAACCTGAAGAATGAATTTATATATAAGGACGAAGAACCTGTAGAAAGAAAAATTACAGCTGAATGGTTTAATATAAAATAAAACTGAGCAGGATTCTCATTTTAAAATGGAAACCTACTCAGTTCCGGTTCTAAGTCAGACTTAGCAAATGTTCCGGTTGATTGTTGTTTAGACTATGTTAAACCAATTCTTCTTCTTTCTTTTTCATGGTTTCCACATACTTGTCAATTAAATCCGGTACTTTTTCAAAAGCGGCGGCTAAACCATGAGCTTTTCCTGCTTCAAGGAAGGAAATTTCATTTTCTTTTGTTACCAAAAAACCTATTGGTTCAATTCCTACCCCGGCTCCGGCACCCATGCCCTGACCTTTTTTAGCTTTTGCTTCCATACCTTCTCCTCCACCTGATCCAAATCCCATGCCTACCTTAATAACAGGTACACATTTAAATTCTCCTAATTGAAATTGTTCTCCAACAACAGTTTCAGTTTTTGCTTCAGTTTTGATAAAATCCGTGATTTTACCTAAAAATTCTTCAAAATGTAATTCCATAATAAATTTTTTAATAGTTAATAAATGATTTTATAATGTTTATAGGCCTGCTTTGCAGGTGTAAAACCATGTTAACTCTGCCTTCAAAATTTACTTGAAAAGTGCCAACATGGTGATTTAAAAAAGCAAATGCAGGATACAGTTTTGCGTTTTGAATGCAATTACCCGTATCTATATCTAGTATCAATTTCTTTACTTCAAACGATTTTATTAGTTGCAGCCCTCTTTTAAAATTTGATTTAAAATTTCGCCTCTTCCTGGATTTTGTCTCAATCTTTTTCTTCTGTTCCTTTTTCTTTCTTCTTAAAGGGTAGAAATAAAACCTTGTAAATAGTGTATTTAGCTTAATTCGCAAGAATTTTTTTTCATGACCTTCTATGGCGACTTTAGCCAAACCCCGAATTCGAACGAAGTATTGGTTTTTAGCAATGTTTATAACAATATCCAGAGGAACAAATAAAAGATACAGTATAAACAAAAATAGAAGTATCCCGAAAACAGCCCAAAGCATCGTTTAATGTTTATGCAAAGGAAATACAAAGAGAATTTTTTAGCAATGACCTGAATCATGGTCCCATAATTATTGCAAAAAATTGTGATGGCTTAATCTCAGTATGCATTTATGGTAAGTAAAATGTTTTCGCTCAACTCTCCTATAGCGGGCTAAGTAATTTCCCGGAAGATTGCATTGTTGTGCAAAAATTTCTATATGTGAAGTTACTGGGTAGTCTTATAATAACCATCCTCAGTTAAAAGTTTCTTTACATTGAACCAAAAAACTTTCAAGGCAAAATTTGATTTTTCTGAACTAGTTGAAAGTTCTAAAAGAGAGTCCTTAATTTCTTGCACTTCGCTATTCAATTGAGCATTTAAGGGATTGTGATAATAGGCCATTGCCCATTCCTTGAACGTCCGGGAATCCGTTTGTCCCTCTGAAAGTATGGTAAAGTGATCATGGCGATCGTCCAGTTTAATCTTGTTAATTAAGGTCATCACAAGCTCCTTTTCTCCCTCAAGAATCTGCAGGAAATATCCCTTATTATATATCAGACAACCTGTTATGTCATGAGCAATATTAAATTGATTTGCCTCTGCAATGATGTCTTCAATATCAGTTACTGAAATCCCGGAACTTGCAACAGAGCTGTAGGTTAGCTGAAAAATCATATCATGTTGTACTGTTTGTACATGAAGGTAATTATTTAAAGTGTTATATTCTACAATAAATTGGGGGAAAATCGCTGTATCCACCTGTTTGTAGGGTTTTTCTGATTAATCTTATCGTATATAGAAATACTTTTCGCTATTTACATCTCAGGGAATAAGTAACTATTTTTGTCGTGAAAACCTGGAATAAGAATCCAATTAGCATAGTTAATTCTTTAAGTTA
>CBDTVT010000145.1:0-7749 GCA_965364275.1 uncultured Eudoraea sp.
TTAAAGCCGTTAAAGTAATATCAGGATCACCTTCGCAGGCAATAATATCTAATCCTAAAAATTCATCCCTAAGTGTACAGTCAAGCGCTGTATTCTGATCTGCATCCACAGAACTACCTGTAAAGGTCAACGAAAAAGGTTCTGGATTTCCATCAAAGTTAGTATTGAAATTGTTGATCAGAAGATAATAGATTTCCCCGGCTGTAACGTCTATCCACTCATCATAAGTATTTTGGTTTGCGGTTAAAGGTGGAGCTCCTTCCTGACCATTTTCCGGATTAACCCCTACCCCGGTAAAGTTTGTGCTATTTACTTCGTAATTGCATCTAATGGGTTGTGCCGTTCCATTACTTATATCGGCACAATCTGTGTCTGGTCCGTATAATGCAAAATCATATTCTGAGGTTATCGTGGTACCCAAGGCTGGTAATGCCTCTATATCAAAACCAATCTGACCATCTGTCCCTGCCCTGAATACATACCAGGATGTATTGTTTTCAATATTTGCAGAACTAACACTCCCTTTTTCCAAACAGCCACTTTGCCTAATTACATCAGGATCAAAATCATCAACATCACCAAGGCCATCAGTAAATGATAGAATTGGCGCATCGGCACAAACGGGGATGGCACTTCGGCAATCTGCAGAGTTCTGAGCCATAACTCCAATACAGAAAAGGAGTGTGCAGCACAGGGAGCTAACGAGTGTTCGCATAGATTAAGGGGCTAACATTATATAAATAATCAATACTATAACTCCAAGGGCTATAATTTAGTATATCTCGCCTAAGTTTTTCTGCACTTTATCGATAAACGACCAGCCGTTAAAAATGCAAACTTTTATCTTTTTAATGCGAAATGATTATTTATATACCTGGCCTCAACAAGCTGGCCTTGTAAATCTGTATAGATGAGTTTAAACCAATAATCTGTAGATGGCAATTCCCTGCCATTAAAAGTACCGTCCCAGCCCAGGCTACTGTCATCCATCTGTTTTAAGAGCTTGCCGTATCTATCATATACATAGACCATAGGGTTTTCCAGGTTGGAAACTCCCAAAATATGCCAATAATCATTAGTTCCATCACCATTAGGTGTAAAAAAACTAGGGAATCCTACTACAGTAATGGTCTCTGTAACAGAACCACAACCGTTAAGATCATTAATTGTAACCGTATGGACTCCAGGCGGAACATTAGTGAAGATATTACCTGACTGAAATGCTTCATTGTCTAGTTGGTATTCAAAGCTACCTATCACATCCGTGATAACTTCTACCGTATTATTGTTTTGAAGGTCATCAATAATAACATCCGTTATTTCCGGAGTTTCAGAAACAACTACCGTTATTAAACTGGATGTTGAACAGGATTGTCCCCATTGACTATTGGTAACTGTTAAGGTATAACTCCCTGCCTGTGTAACAGTGATACCTGGAGTAGTTTCACCAGAATCCCAGGAATAGGTATATTGGGCGTTAGGTGTTGTTTCACCAATGAGTACACCTGCTGAATCTTCACATATAAAAATCTCGGTAGAAAAGTTTAAAACCGGTGTTTCCACAACACTTAGCTGAAACTGTTCAGAAGCGTCATAACATCTGGGATTTTCTAATGAGGTGGTTCGAACAAAAATGGTTTCAGTTCCGATGCTCAGCGGATACGGTGATATTAATGAATTTACTCCAAGAATGGCATCATTTAGTGAACTATGGTACGTAACCATAAAAGTTGTAGGGTCCTGGGTACCTAATGCCTGGCTATCCTTTTGAGTTAAATCAAATTCCATAGAATCTGAACATATTATTTCATCTGAAACAGAATATGTTATTGGCGATGCATTAAAGGCCACCTGAACATCGCTTATTATATTGGTCATGGTTGTAGTAATCACTTCCACCCTATACATGGCGGATACTGTTACATGCAGCATTGGGCTGGTTTCACCTGCTATTAGTTGAAAACCTGATCCTGTGTCACTATACCACGTATAACTTAAAGCATTGGAGGTGGTTCCATCCAGAATAATATTTTCATTGTCACATGCGGCCAGGGGTGGTCCAAGGAGATTATTTATAATGGAACAATCCAGCGCATCAAATGGGTTGGTTGTAAAAATATCTCCTGAAAATTGAATTGAAAAACCTGAATTATTGTTACTAAAGTTATTTATCATTAGATAGTAATCCTCACCCGGCATTACATCTAACCAATTTTCATAAAGTACGGTACTTGTGTTTCCGGTTGGGTCTTCCCCTACTCCCATAAACGTTTCCTCATCACTGTTATCAAAGAAGTTACAACGGACGGGGTCTCCCAAACTGCCGCAGTCTGCTGCCCGGTATAAGGCAAAATCCCAGTCCTCCGAAGAATCAAAACCTATATTGAATCCTAACTGTCCCGAGGCTCCGGTTCGAAAACGATACCATGCAGAATTAGATTCTATGGATCCGGTAATGGTTTGTTCCAGGCAACCACTTATTGTGGCTCCGTTGAAATCATCGATACCATAATCCTGCGTACCCCCATTAACCGGAGTATTATTGCATATGGGAACGGCATTACTGCAATCAGCTGCTACCTGGGCCATAAGTGAAGTGGTCCCAAGTAATGTTAAAAACCAGAATATTAAGCTTTTACCCTTCATAAAGAGGCATACGATTTGGAATTTATAAAAATACCCTGTACTTCTGCTTAACACTAATTTATGTTGTGTATCGCCCTAAACAGCGTATAAAGTGCCATATTATGTATATCTTTGCCTTTCGAAAAAGAGGTATCCGGATGAAATTAGATAGAACATTGGAAGAACATTTTGAAGACTTAGGAAACGATCATGTTTCCTCCTCTGAACAAACCCCACTAAGAAAAGATGCATTTGTTTTAAGCGACGAAGAAAAAATTGAGCGCATTCGCGAAAATGTCAGGGAAATTATGCTTACGCTGGGCCTAGACCTGGAGGACGATAGTTTAAGTGGCACACCAGACAGAGTAGCTAAAATGTATGTAAAGGAACTCTTTGGTGGGTTAGAGCCAAAGAAAAAACCGAAAGCTTCTACGTTCGAGAATAAGTACAAATACGGTGAAATGTTGGTGGAAAAAAATATTACAGTTTATTCTACCTGTGAGCACCATCTTCTTCCCATTGTTGGAAGGGCCCATATAGCGTACATTTCAAACGGTACGGTAGTTGGACTTTCCAAGATGAACAGGATCGTTGATTATTATGCCAAAAGACCGCAGGTACAGGAACGCCTGAATATTCAAATCGTAAAAGAACTTCAGGCAGTATTAGGCACCAAAGATGTTGCCTGCGTTATAGACGCTAAGCATTTGTGTGTAAATTCACGTGGAATACGCGATGTGGATAGTAGTACGGTAACTGCAGAATACGGTGGTAAGTTTAAAGAAGAGGCCATCAGACGGGAGTTTTTGGACTATATCAACCTGGAGACCAATTTCTAATTGTATATCGCAACAATGCAATTGTATAAAACCCAACACCTTAAAGTCTATAATTCCCTTTCCAGTACCAAAGAACTATTTGAACCAATTAACGAAGGGAATGTAGGTATGTATGTATGCGGTCCCACGGTATACAGCAATGTGCATCTGGGAAACTGCCGAACTTTTATGTCGTTTGATATGATCTTCCGATACCTCAGGCATTTGGGGTACAAGGTGCGTTATGTAAGGAATATTACAGATGCAGGTCATTTGGAAGACGATGCCGATGACGGGGAAGATAAAATTGCCAAAAAGGCACGGTTGGAGCAAATAGAGCCCATGGAGGTGGTACAGCGCTATACCGTCGATTTTCACAATATTCTTCAGAAATTTAACTTTTTACCTCCTAGTATTGAACCAACAGCAACGGGTCATATTATAGAGCAAATAGAGATCATTAAAGATATCCTTGAAAAAGGTTATGCCTATGAAATTAACGATTCTGTCTACTTTGATGTTAAGAAGTTTAATGAAGATTATGAATATGGTAAGCTGAGTGGCAGAAAGCTGGAAGACATGATCTCAAATACAAGGGAACTTGCAGCTCAGGACGATAAGAAAAGCCCTCAGGATTTTGCTTTGTGGAAAAAGGCTGAACCACAACATATTATGCGATGGCCTTCCCCATGGGGAGATGGTTTTCCGGGATGGCATCTTGAATGCACGGCAATGAGCACAAAATATCTTGGTGAGAATTTTGACATACACGGAGGTGGAATGGATCTGAAATTTCCTCATCACGAATGTGAAATTGCACAGGCAGAGGCGGGCAATGGTCATTCTCCCGTTAAATATTGGCTGCATGCGAATATGCTTACCATGAATGGCAAAAAAATGGCAAAATCTACCGGGAATAATATTCTCCCGAATAAGATCTTTACCGGCAATAATAGCATTCTTAGCAAAGCATTTTCTCCTTCCGTCGTACGCTTTTTTATGATGCAGGCCCATTATACCAGTATTCTGGATTTAAGCAACGATGCCCTGCTTGCCTCAGAAAAGGGGTATCAAAGGCTTATGGAGGCAATTACCGGTCTGGACGGATTAAATACCGGTGCTAATTCAGATTTTAATGTAAAGGAGTGGAGGCAAAAGTGTTATGATGCAATGAATGACGATTTTAACACCCCTATTCTAATTGCAAACCTTTTTGAAGGAGTTAAACATATCAACCTCATAAAAGAAGGAAAAGAACAGCTTTCCGCTGATGATAAAAAAATTCTTATCGAGACCATGAATAGTTTTGTATTTGATGTTATTGGCCTGGAAAATAAAAATGATAGCCGAAAGGATTCAGAAAAGTTATCTGGTGTCGTGGAATTACTTATTCAATTGCGAAACGAAGCACGTGCCAACAAAGATTTTGGCACATCTGATAAAATCAGGGACCAGTTGGCAGCCCTTGGTATTCAGCTAAAAGACAGCAAAGAGGGAACAACTTTCAACGTCTCCTGATAAATCGCAGTATTCATTGGGTTCATCCTTTCGGGTTGACTTTCATGTAATTCTTATAATTAATTACGACTATAAATTAGTATTTAAATATTATTCTTCAAGGTGAAAAAAATTCTAATTGCACCCTTTGTACTTCTTGTTAGGTTATACCAGTTGGTAATTTCACCTTTGACACCTTCAAGCTGCCGATATACCCCAACATGCTCTCAGTATACCCTTGAGGCTTTAAAAAAACATGGCCTTTTTAAAGGAGGTTGGTTAGCCATAAAACGTATTTTCAGTTGTAATCCCTGGGGTGGAAAAGGTTATGATCCCGTACCCTGACCTGATAATCTCAGATATAATTAGAAATTTATTTAAATCTTATATCGACTTAATAATGCTCAAAAGTGCATAAAAGTTAAGCGATATTTTGGCTTTGGTCTCTGTTCAATTTTCTTATCTTAGCCGCTTAAAATCTTCACTATGTATTTTTTAGGTTTTACCTGGAATCCTGATGGCACACTTTTCGAAATTGGCGTATTGCAAATTAAATACTACAATCTTTCTTGGATAGTAGCCTTTGCCCTGGGTTGGTATATTATGAAAAAGATTTTTTTAAACGAAAAAAAATCCCTCGAGCAACTAGATTCCCTATTTATTTACACAGTACTTTCAACAATGCTTGGTGCACGACTGGGACATGTCATTTTTTATGACTGGCCCTATTACAAAAATCATCTTGTGGAGATTCTGCTTCCGATAAAAGAGCGTGCCGGAAGTACACTATTCGGTATTATTAATGGTTATGAATTTACCGGTTTTACTGGTTTGGCAAGTCATGGTGCCGCAATTGGTATTATTATAGGTATGTATCTTTTGAGCAGAAAATACAAAGACCTTAAAATGCTATGGGTTTTAGACCGGGTGGTTATTACTGTTGCTATTGGGGCATTTTTCGTAAGATTAGGCAATTTCTTTAACTCGGAGATAAATGGCAAAATAACAGATGAAAACTTTGTTTTTGCCACTAAATTTGTGCGCGATTCAGATGATATGCCAGCTGGATCAGCATTGCAAATTACTAAAGAACAAACTGTTAATGCTGCCTATGCTGCACTGGAAAATAATCCAAAATTTGCGGACTATTTCAGCGCTATTCCTTTTAGACATCCTGCGCAATTGTATGAAGGTTTTGCATATATATTTGTTTTTCTGATCCTGTATTACTTCTACTGGAAGACCGACAAAAAAAATCAATCCGGATTTTTATTTGGTTTATTCCTGGTACTCCTTTGGACCATACGGTTCTTTGTGGAATTTGTAAAGAAAAGTCAGGGCGGATTCGAAGAATCATTAGGGTTATTATCAACCGGCCAATGGTTGAGCATTCCTTTTATACTTGTTGGGTTTTATTTTATGTTCAGAAGAAAAAGTGTTACTGCCTAATGAATATCGAGTTAACAAATGGTAAGATGAAAACACTAAAATTTTATGGTATTTTCCTGATTTTGGCCTTCATAACGCTTAGTGGCTGCAAGGAAGACCAGAAAAAGGTAGTCAAAACTGAACCTATAACATTTACAAAAGAAGGCGAACTCACTATCTATAAGGAACAGTCAGACTCTGTTATCGTAAAATACAATATAGAAATCGCGGAATCTGATTATGAGACCCAGACGGGCCTTATGCATCGCGAATCTATGGAATTGGATCAGGGGATGTTTTTTATCTTTCCGGACGTCCTTTTTCATTCATTTTATATGAAAAACACCAAAATACCACTCGACCTCATTTTTATAGATGAGAAACTTAGGATTGCAAGCTATAAGGAAAATGCGCAACCAATGGATGAGACAGGCCTGTCGTCCGAAGTCCCGGTTCAATATGTATTAGAACTTAATGCCGGACAACGCAAAGAATATTCTTTGGAAGTTGGTGATCGCATTGCATTTATAAGAATGTAAAAAGTAGAAAATGAACTTACTTCTTGAAGGGGAGGAAAGTAATCGGCTTATTTTCCGTAAAGTATCGAAGACAGATTTTAATGCCTGGTTACCATTTCACCAGGAACCCTTAAGTGCACAATATTTTGCAGGAGAGATCTTTGAACCGGAGGTAGCTTGCCAGAATTGGTTTACGAAAGTATTTACCAGATATAAAAATAATTTAGGTGGCCTAAATGCACTTATTAGCAAAGAGGACGGTCAACTTGTGGGAATGTGCGGCCTATTGATTCAAACTGTGGACGAGATTCAGGAACTGGAAATTGGCTATTCCATACTACCTGCATTCTGGAAAAAAGGATACGCTACAGAGGCAGCAAAAAAGTGTAAGGCATACGCCTTTGATCATAACTTGGCTGAATCCATAATTTCTATCATACACATCGACAATATTCCATCCCAAAAAGTTGCCCTTAACAATGGGATGCATTTAGATAAAACCACTACCTATAAAGGAATTCCTGTTCATATTTTCAGGGTATTTTCTGAGGAATCCTGATTTTTGACCAAAACTATCCAATTTTTGTTTTATTCGGTCGTTACTAGATAGATCGCTCACAGTTTTAACCGATATTGGATTGAAAAAGACCGTTCACATAGCCTACCTCACTACTATGGCTATAATAGTTTTGGTAGTTACCCTGTATTTAATTTATACGGGTTACACCTACTATGGTACTTCATTAGAAGAGCGATTTTATCACCCCAGACATAATTGGTTTAAACCAAGTGGCATATATGGTCAGGGTTTGGGTATTATCGGCACATTTATGATCCTTTTTGGAGTAGTCATATACATTGCC
>CBDTVT010000146.1:0-7681 GCA_965364275.1 uncultured Eudoraea sp.
AGTACCGAAGACCCCAATAAGTTTGTCTACCTTATCGTAATATGGTTTTACATCTTCGTATCCAATGGGCCAATTGTCGCCAAGACCATCTATATCTTTATGCTTAAAATCCTTAGGACCAAAACGAAGTGAAATTCTTCCCCAGTGATTGGTTCTGCCTCCCAGCATATGTGACCTGTACCAGTTAAACTTAGTGCCTTTTTCGCGTGTATAAGGTTCACCTTCTATTTCCCAACCACCGTACGCCATGTCAAATTCACCAAAAACTCTTGTAGTACCAGCGCCTCTTCGCGGTGATTCGTATGGCCATTTTAACTGTGTCATTTGCTCGGGATCTGCAGGATCAAAAAAAGGTCCTGCTTCAACAACGGCAATTTTTAGACCAGCGTCTGCTAAGACTTTGGCCGACATGCCTCCACCGGCACCCGAACCAACTATTATTGCATCATATATAGTCGGTGATTCTTTTATTTGCATAGGCTATATTTAGTTAATACCAGTCCTTTTAATCAGATAATAACTAGCTTAAATTACATTAATTTAATTCAAATATTTTGCAGCCCGGACAGTTTGGCAGAAATGAACAAGAAATTGACAATTTAGTGTAAGCATATTGCTAAAGATAACCTCTAATAGTACTAAATAGTTTTATGAAGTTATAATACTCTGCGAATACCGGAAAAATCCTGTCTGTATTGAGTTGGCGTACTGCCTTTGCTCTTTCTAAAAACCCGGTTAAAATTTGCGATACTGTTAAAGCCACACATAAAAGCTATCTCCGATATGCTCAAATCCATTTCTATTAACCATTTGGAAGCATAACCTATACGAATATCATTAACGTATTCCACGAATGTCTTACCAGTTCGCTTCTTAATAAATCTATTAAATGAAACACTACTCATATTCATTATATCAGCAACTTCCTGAAGGGTCATTTTTGACGAATAATTCTCCTGAACATGATCATATAATGTTTTAAGTTTATTATTATGCTCAAAATTTTCCAGATGAATTGTAGTCGTGGACAGCAATCTTTGATTTCTAGATGTCGCCAGGTCATATAATATTGAAAAAAGTTCCATAAAATAATCGATTCCCCCGAGTTTTGATACTTTTAATAATCGCGGTGTCATATTACGAGTTACTTCTTCAGAAAAAAGAATGCCATGAGCCGATTTATCAAACATGTCTTTTAAGGGCTTCATAATTCTACGGCCAAGAAAAGCGGAATTGAAGAGATCATTATGAAATTGAATCGTTATTTCATGTATATTTTTTTTTGTGCATTCATGTTGTTCCCATCCATGAAAAAGATTAGAGCCCACCAATACTAATTCAAGGTTGTCAATTTCTTCTATGCTGTCACCAACAATTCTGCGGACTCCTTTACCATTGGATATAAAGTTCAGTTCTAATTCCGGATGAAAGTGCATGGGATAATCAAAAAAATCCTTCACCCTGTCGAAAACCAGAAAACTGTCTTCATTGGAAAGAGGTGTGATTTCACGATGAATTTTTTTGAGTAATTCCATTATTCAATCCTAGATCTGTTGTTATAATTCATTGATATGATAAAATAATACCAAAACAATATTAACAAAAATTTTAGATTTGAACCAGAATTTGGCAAATGAAGGGTGTATATTTTTATAAATATTCAAAAAAGTGCCTTTATTTTTACTAATTCCAACTTATTTGATTAATCTTTATTTTTTAAGATATACCAAAATATGCTTCAGGGGATAGATATTGCAATAATCCTATTATATCTTTTAGCAACTGTGCTTATTGGTCTTATACTCCGTAAAAGGGCTCAAAGAAGCAAAGATGATTATTTATTAGGCGGTAAATCCCTGCCCTGGTATATGCTCGGTCTTTCTAATGCCTCAGGGATGTTTGATATTTCTGGTACCATGTGGCTTGTTACCTTAACATTTGTATATGGTTTAAAAAGTATTTGGATACCATGGCTATGGCCTGTATTTAATCAGATATTTCTAATGGTCTATCTAAGCGCATGGCTGCGTCGTTCCAACGTCACGACAGGTGCCGAATGGATTTTATTCAGATTTGGTGAAGGAAGAGGCGGCAGATTATCGCATACCGTTGTTGTGGCCTTTGCCATTATTAGTTGCCTTGGTTTTCTGGCTTATGGCTTTATTGGCCTTGGAAAATTTGTTGAAATATTCATTCCCTGGGAAGTAGTAAGCGCCTATATTCCTTTCGATGTGCCGCTGGAATATGTCCCTCATTTCTATGGAACTGTTTTTACCATGTTCGCTGTATTTTATTCGGTGCTAGGTGGTATGTCTGGTATTGTATGGGCAGATCTTTTACAGTTTACCATAATGACCATCTCCTCCTTTGCTATTGCATTTATAGCCTGGCAGGCTATGGGCTCAAATACGCTGAACGTTCCCGAGGGCTGGATGGATCCCTTTTTTGGATGGACGCTGGATATTGACTGGTCCGGACTTATTGCAGAAGTGAACGACAAAATTGCCTCAGACGGCTATACATTATTTGGATTGTTTTTTATGTTGGTTGTCTTCAAAGGTATTCTAGCCAGTATTGCAGGTCCTGCGCCAAATTATGATATGCAGAAAATACTATCTACTAAATCACCAAAAGAAGCCGCTAAAATGAGTGGATTTGTGTCGATTGTCCTTATGCCTACCAGATATCTTATGATTGGAGGTTTTGCAGTATTGGGCATCCTTTTTTATGATCAGTTGGATCTGCAACGTGCCGGAATTATCGACTTTGAAAATATTCTTCCCTCGGCCATAAATAAATTTGTGCCCGTTGGTTTAATGGGACTCTTATTGGCAGGCCTTTTGGCTGCATTTATGTCCACTTTTGCAGGAACCTTAAACGCGGCACAGGCTTATATAGTAAATGATGTTTATTTAAGACATAAGAAAGATGCAAAACCGAAACAGGTAAAATGGATGAACTATGGCAGTGGTATACTGGTTGTAGTAGTGAGTATTGTTCTGGGTTTTTTCGTGGAAGATGTGAATTCTGTTTTACAATGGATAGTTTCAGCGCTATGGGGAGGTTATGTAGTTTCTAATACTTTAAAATGGCACTGGTGGCGATTTAACGGCTACGGTTATTTTTGGGGAATGGTATCGGGGCTTATACCTGCGATTATTTTTCCACTCGTCTTTAAAGAGACGCTGGAACTTTATCTTTTCCCTCTGTTTCTTATAATTACTTCCCTCGGCTGTATAATTGGAACTTATATGGGGCCACCTACTAATGAAGCAACTCTAATTAATTTTTATAAAAAGACAAGGCCATGGGGTTTTTGGAAACCCATACAGGATAAAGTACTTGCTCAGGATCCGGATTTCAGGAAAAACAAAATGTTCAAAATGGACATGTTCAATATTTTTATTGGGACCACCGCTCAGACACTTTTGGTAATTATACCTATATATTTAATCCTGAGAGAATATACATCATTATGGATTTCGCTTGGAATTTTTGCTGTTTGCGGCTTCCTGCTTAAAAAATTCTGGTGGGATAAATTAGATGATCAAATGTAGTGCAATGGAAACAGACAGGCTAAGAAACCAAAAACATATTTGGAATTATGAGACGCTTATGAGAAATCATCAGCAACTTATAAATAAACCTAATTGTGCTATTCCGGAAAATAGCGGGATAATTTCAAGATATAAGTACCCGGTGATTACTGCTGAGCATATACCTATAAACTGGAGGTACGATTTAAATGCAGAGTCCAACCCATTTGGGTTAGAACGAATAGGTGTTAATGCAGCATTTAACGCGGGAGCTATTAAATGGAATGATAAATATACCCTTGTGGTTAGAGTTGAAGGTAGCGACAGGAAATCTTATTTTGCTTTTGCAGACAGCCAGGATGGAATAAATGGATTTAAATTCTGGGAAAAGCCTTTACTACTTCCAAAATTATTTGATCCTGATATTAATGTATATGATATGCGTCTGATAGCTCATGAAGATGGATTTGTTTATGGCATTTTCTGTGCGGAAAGAAAAAATCCGGATGCTTCATCAGGTGATACCTCCTCTGCCATTGCAAATGCCGGCATCATCAGATCCACTGATCTTAAAAACTGGGAGCGCCTTCCCAACCTAATTTCGGGATCCAACCAGCAAAGAAACGTGACCTTGCACCCGGAATTTGTTTATGGTAAATATGCCCTATACACAAGACCCCAGGACGGATTTATTGAGACCGGTTCAGGAGGAGGTATTGGGCTAGGATTTATAGATGACATGAACCATCCGGAGATTGTTGATGAGACAATTATTAACCAAAAAGCCTATCATACTATATATGAACTGAAAAACGGATTGGGACCTTCACCAATTAAAACAAGTGAAGGCTGGCTTCACCTGGCGCACGGAGTGAGAAATACGGCTGCAGGTTTAAGATATGTATTATATCTTTTTATGACAGATCTGAGGGATATATCTAAAGTCATATATCAGCCCGGGGGTTATTTTATGGCTCCGAATGATAAAGAGATTGTAGGAGATGTAGGAAATGTACTTTTTTCTAATGGCTGGATAGCGGAGAATGACGGAACAGTTTTTATTTATTACGCGTCTTCAGATACAAGAACGCATGTAGCCACCACCTCAATAAATATTTTGGTCGACTATTGCAAAAACACTCCCTCAGATAGGTTGTCAACCAATGAATCCGTAAAAAACATATTAAACTTAATTGAAATGAATGAATTAAAGAATTAAAAATAGTTTCCCCAACCTGCGCTTTGTTTTTTTGAATTAGCGCGGCGTTTCCCGCATCTGACTGGCAAATCAAAGGGGAACGATTGCACTTTTGATGCCCTTTATAGTAAAGGTAGTATCAGTAGCGTAGTAAGCAATGCCTTTTGGTTAACCCCAAAAGGTATTGTTTTATTTAAAAAAGTAGTACTAGTCCATTATAATAATTGTTAAAATTAACAAAATGTTAATTTTATATATATAACAAAATCCTAATAATTCATTATTTGATAACTAATTGACAAAATATTGTCATTGTTCTTAACATTAATCACATTATTTTGCTTAATATTATCAAAAATTTATGGGTTTTTTAACATTTACCGAAAACGTTTTCGCAATAGATGTTATCTAAACTCATGAAAATCAATTAATTAAAGCTAACTAAACAACAAACGATTATGATTCTTAAAAGTGATTATCACTCGTTAAAATTTTGTGCTGGGAAAAAAAGTAAGCCTGGTAACAAGATTTTTTCATTACTTATGGGTCTTGTTTGTTCGTTTGCTCTCGCAGCACCGACAACAAGCCTCGAAACAGTAACAACGATTGAAGCATTTCAATCCACCATCACAGGAACTATTACAGATGCAAGCGGGGTTCCGCTTCCTGGAGCTAATGTGGTAATTAAAGGAACCTCAACTGGTGCTGCAGCTGATTTTGATGGAAATTATTCTATCCAGGCCAGCGCGGGGGATGTCCTTGTGTTTTCTTACACGGGTTATAATTCATCAGAATTGACCGTGGGAACCTCCAGTGTTATAAATGCAACTCTTGAAGAAGGACTTGCATTAGACGAAGTTGTAGTAACAGGGTATACCACTGAATCAAAAAGGGAAACCACCGCTGCTGTATCTATTGTAAGTGCTGAGGAATTGGCAGCAATTCCTTCCGGTAACGTAGAACAACAATTAGCAGGTAGGGTTGCCGGTGTTACCGTTATTACTAACGGACAGCCAGGAACAACAAGCCAGGTGCGTGTTCGTGGTTATGGTGGTTTTGGTGGAAACGAACCACTTTATGTAGTAGATGGGGTACCTATTCAAAATGTAAGTTTTTTAAGCCCGGACGATATTGCTACTACCACAGTACTTAAGGACGCTGCCGCCGCATCCATCTATGGGGCCAGAGCAGCCAACGGTGTAATTGTTTATACTACCAAACAAGGATCCCGTGGAGATCGAAAAACCAAAATTTCACTTAATATTCAAAGCGGTGTTACAGATCCTAATGTAGCGGGGTCGCCAAAAATGTTAAATCCTCAGGAAATGGCCAATTATACTCATATTGGCTATGAAAATAACGCTGCGGCTAATGGTACTGCGGTGCAGTATACACATCCGCAATACGGTTCTAATGCAACGCCAACCTTCCCTGATTGGCTGCACGCTGATGGACAGAATGGTGTTTCGGATAGCGACATAAATCTGGCACAGATCCGGGCTAATTATGAAGCAGATCCTGAAAATGTATTTTTATTCCGACCAAACCTTGCTGGTACCAACTGGTATAGAGAAATTACCAGGATTGCGCCACAAACTAGAATTAGCCTTGGTTTTGATGGAGGAAACGAGAATGGTCGCTTTTATATAGGATTAAATATGCAATCCATAACTGGTATTCTTTTGGCCAACAAGCAAGACAGGTATACTGCCCGTGTTAATTCAGAATTTGATCTGGCACCCTGGTTAAGTATTGGTGAAAATCTGCAAATCACCTACAATTCAGTTGTAGGCCAAACAGGTGGTAGCGGAGGGCGAGGTATTGCGAATGATGAATCTGAAATTCTTCAGGCCTATCGTATGCCAACCATTATCCCGGTATTTGATGAATTTGGCAGCTATGCCAGTACCAGGGCCGCGGGTTTCAACAACGCGCGTAACCCGGTGAGAAGATTAAAACAAGACAGAGGTGATGACAAGTCGTTTTCAGCTAGTGCCATTGGTAATTTTTATGCACTTATCAAACCTTTTGAGGGTTTTACTTTTAGAAGTAGTATAGGTGGTTTTTATTTCAGCAATAACAATAGAGATTACAACTATAGATATTTAGGAGATTCTGAACCACAGGCAAGTTTTAGTTTTAATGAAGGTTCACAATATGGTTTCTCATGGACATTTACGAATACCATTACCTATGAGAAATTAATTGGTGATAAACACAAAATAAAAGTTTTAGTAGGTCAGGAGGCAATTGAAGGGACAAATACCCCAGTAGCTGCACCCCGGGGAAGAGCAATTCAAGGTTCCGGTATTAACCCTTTCTCTACAGATTTAGATTTTGTAACCCTCTCTGCAGTGCAGAGCCCCGTGGTTCAAAGTTTTATAAATAAAGGTGTTAATTTTAGTTCTTTGTTTGGTCAGGTGCAGTACAACTATGACGAAAGATATTATGTTTCTGCCGTTGTTCGTCGAGATGGTTCTTCTGTCTTCGGTGCTAATAACAGATTTGGTACCTTTCCAGCATTCTCAGGAGCCTGGAGGATAATTGGTGAATCATTTATGGATAACCAAAACATTTTTCAGGATTTAAAAGTTCGTGTAGGCTGGGGTGAAATGGGTAACTCTAACAATGTGAACCCTGCTAACCAGTTTTCTTTAGCTGCTTCTGATTTGGGGAATACCTTTTATCCAATACAAGGTCAAAGCAGTGGTGCCGATGAAGGTTTTGCTACAAGCCGTATAGGAAATCCGGATGCAAAGTGGGAAACCAGTACCACAACCAACATTGGTTTTGATGCAACTATTATTGACAATCATTTAGATATCGAATTCGACTGGTGGAAACGCGACACGGAAGATCTTTTATTCCAAGTACCATTAGCAGGTGTAACCGGTAACTTTGCAAGTGCGCCATCCCAGAATGTGGGTACTATGCTTAACCGCGGAAT
>CBDTVT010000147.1:0-7646 GCA_965364275.1 uncultured Eudoraea sp.
CTATAAAAAGAAAAAATGCCTGAAAAACCAGGGCAAGAATTGATCGTAGCTTTGGCGGGGCCTGCTGTAAACGTGATAATTGCAATGTTGCTGTTTCTGGTCGTGCCCATGAAAAATTATTTTGGCCTGGATGCCGATAGTTTGATGCAGTTATTAGCGGCGCCAACTTTTGAGACACTTTTATTTTATCTTTTTATAGCCAATGTAATGCTGGTAGTTTTTAATTTAATTCCGGCTTTTCCTATGGACGGTGGTCGAGTATTTCGTGCTTTATTGGCATTTACAATGGATAGGGCCAGGGCTACCGAAATAGCAGCAGGATTGGGGCAGGCTTTAGCTGTTGTTTTTTTCATGCTTGGTCTTTTTTTCAATCCCTTTCTGATACTAATCGCCCTCTTTATTTTTCTAGCTGCCTATAGTGAAAATAAAATGGTCAAACAGAAATCCCTGGTCGAAGGCCATTTTGTACAGGAAGCCTTGTTGACTAATATTACGCTACTGCATCCTGAAAATAGTCTTGAAGATGTTTTTGAGGTAATATTAGCAGGTACAGAAAAGGATTTTGTGGTTACAGAAAATGAGGTAATAGTCGGTATTTTAAATCATAAAAACATTCTTAATAATGCTCAAAATGGTTCAATTAAAGTGAAGGCAATTATGAACACAAAATATAAGACCATGAGAGCCACGGATGAGTTAAAAGAATTTTTTGGTATGATCAATGAGAAGCAACGCTTCTTTCCTGTAACTGATAAAACCAACAAACTTGTTGGTGCAATAGATATAAATAACGTAAGTGAATTTCTTGTGCTTAAGACAAATTTGCATTCTAAATCATGAATTAACATTACTCCACTGATCTTTGTCATTTCAGACTTCTGCATGATTTAATAAATTGACAAAAATTAGAGTCATGAATAATTTTTTAGCGCACACATTTACAAAAAAGACTTTTGAACAGTTAGCTGAAATAAAGGATCAGCATTGTGTTTCTATTTATCTGCCAATGTATAAAGGAGGAAAGGAGCAGAATGAAGGCCTGGGGCAATCTAATTTAAAATCTTGTCTTAAAAAAGTGGATTCAGTTTTGGTTGAATATGGGTATCATGAAACTATAATAAATTCCTATCTTAAACCAATCCGAAACCTTATAAGCGATCTAAGTTTATGGAGAAATCCTTCAGATGGTCTGGTAATATTTTTAGATAAAGACAATGGAATCAGGTGTTATAAATTACCTCTTTCCTTTGAAATAAAAACCTATGTTGCAGATCATTTTTATTTAATTCCGTTACTCCCCTTGTTTCACAACAACGGTATTTACTATCTCCTGGAACTAAGCCGGGACTATGTGAAATTGTATAAGGGCTCCAGAAATAACTTCCGGGATATTCCAATTAAAAAAATAATTCCTAAACAGTTAGAAGAAGTTGTGGGTTTTGATTTTGAGCAAAAGATGTTACAATACAGAACAGGTCAAATGATGCATCCGGCCGGATCATTTCATGGCCAGGGAGAAGGTAAGGAAGACGAAAAAAAAGAACTGGTTAGCTTCTTTAGAAAAATAAATCGAGGTGTTACTAAAATGCTATCAAATAAAAAGGCTCCTTTGATTTTGGCATGTACCGATGAGCTGTACCCTGTTTACAAGAAAATAAATTCACATCAAAAATTATGGGATACCAATCTAAGTGGAGATCCTGAATTTAAAGGCGCAAACGAGTTGCACAAAGAATCCTGGGGTCTCGTTCAACATTATTTTGAATCAACAAAGCGTGAAAAACTGGCAAAGTTTATTACTAAATTTCATACTTCAAAAACTTCCTATCAACTCTCGGAAATTTTTCCGGCAGCTGTCAAAGGAAAAATAGATACGCTCTTTGTACAACAAAAAGAAGATGTTTTTGGCATCTATAATAGTGCTAAAGGGTGCTTAATTCTTGATTCCCGCAGAGAAATACGAAATATATCCTTATTAAATATGGCTGCCATATGTACCTTTCTCCAAGGTGGAAATGTTTACTTTCTTGAAAAGGAAGAAATGCCGGTTAAAAACACACCTATGAATGCATTGTTTAGGTTTTGACCAAACCAAATGTTTAGAGTTGATTCTCCGCTAATCTCTTTTGATAAGTATTGCTAATACCTTTCTTTAATAAGATTAATAAAGAGTTAATTCGTAGTCAATGATCATGAAATTCCAATACTGTTTTTTTGGTAGCTTAACAGCGGAACAAGTCGCTCCAATTTCATGCGTTTTACGAGATCAAAATGCCAAAGATTCGGAATTAATGTATGACCCTCTCTTTCCAACATTGCCAGAATATCTGCATCTACCTCCTTTAAATAGTCTTTTAAGGTGTTGAAAACATCATCTGATAATCTAAATTCAAAACTGATATTTTTATAAGCAACCTTTTCCTTAAGCATCTCCTTGAACCAAAGCATTTGATCTTCGGCCGCGTACTCTTTTTTGGTTGAAACGTGTATTAATTTAATTTCAGTATCAAAAGCGGATGCAAACTCAGAAATCTTTTCAACGGCCAGGACATCTGCTTCTTCAAAGGCCGTTGCGTATACAATGGTATTTGGCCCCGAAAGCCTGGAATTTTGTGGAACAGACAATACGGGCACAGGAGATTTTTCTATCAGAGCAGTGGCTGTACTACCTATAAATAAGTCTTTTACAATGTTACTTCCTGTCATCCCGACAAATATTAGGTCAGCGCTTATTTCTTCAGCTTTTTCTAAAACCCCATCAGACTCAATACTATTCTCAACCACATGAATAGCAGGGACCTTATCACCCTCCTTCATTTCTAGATTCTTCCAACAAAAAGCATCTAGTTTTTCCCTATGACTATTAAATGCAGCTTCCTCCAAACGGGCGTACGCCAAACTCACTGTACTGATAAAAGTTGCTGAAATATCAAATACATGAATAACATGAAGCTCCGCATCAAGTTTTTTGCGAAACACATTGGCCAACTTCAATGCAGAAATTGAATTATCTGAATAATCCGTGGCACAGAGTATAGTTTTCATAGGATACGCATTTTGAATTAATTGAAATAGCAGGATGAATCTATCAAAAATAAAAACAACTAAAAATGACCTAAGTCATATCCTGTAAGAAAACCGCTATATGACAATTGTCATTTTTACAAATGATGAAATGGACTAATTTTATCTTAAACGCAATAAAAACCAAAATTATGGGTGAAATAGCTACTTCAGACAGACAAATCACCCTGTTTTATAGTTCTAAATCTAAAAGGGCCAAGCAGACTTTGGCCTATGCTAAATCAGAAGTTTGGCCCGTACAAGAGATAGATATACTAAAAACACCACCCACCGGAACACAAATAGCGGAATTGGCAGATAGGTTAGATATCGAAGTAAAAGATTTGGTTAATCAAAATCATCCGGCCTATACATCCAAATTTGAACCACATGAATTTTCATCTGAAGATTGGATTAAAATGATAAGACACAATCCCGAAATTATGAAACAACCGATTGCGCTCCGGGGAAAAATCACCATATTGGTTGAAACTCCAACGGATATCCTTCGGATATAACTTATATGTACTCGATTATAGTTTTTATGTAAGATCTTTTAAAGTACCCGTAAGGAAATTTAAATACCAGGATATGGCAAGATTCAGAGATTTCAATATCGCAGATTGGTTTTCATTCTATCGCATAGCTGCCGTACCCTTTCTGCTTACTTTAATATGGTTTAATGAACGAGAATTATTTAGCTGGTTTTTGCTTGTTAGCTATTCCACTGACGCTATTGATGGTTTTTTAGCAAGAAAACTTAAGATCACCAGTGCCCGTGGTTCCCAATTAGACTCATACGGAGATCAAATGACCCTTATAGTTGGTTTAATAGGACTGATAAAATTTGAGCCCGATTTTATGCAGGAGAACTACCTTCTGATTTTAATTGCTTTTGTACCCTACATTTTGCAAATGATAATTGCATATAGAAAATATGGTAAAGCTACCGCTTTTCACACCTATCTGGCCAAATTCTCCGCGGTTATTCAAGGAGTCTTTATACTCTGGCTGTTATTCTTTGGTCCTGTTTATTGGTTATTTTATACAATGATAATTGTAGGTGTTTTAGAAACCATTGAGGAAATAACACTCATTTATTTATATGACAAATGGGTTGCTGGCGTCAAAGGTATCTACTGGGCCTTAAAAGACAAAAGACGACTTAATATTGAACAAAACAGTTCTTAGTCCTGAGTTGGATCAGAAGGTTCGATATTAAAAGAGCCTGACTATTTTTAAAATTAATAGAATATACACTTCAAACGGCCATAAAATGGACAAGATTGATTACAAAAAAGAATTGAAACATCTCTACAAACCATCTCCAAAAAAAATTGAATTTAGGGATGTCCCTAAAATGAACTTTTTGATGATAGACGGCACTGGTGATCCGAATACTTCTTTAGCCTATAAAGAAGCTATAGAGGCCCTGTTTACATTATCCTATACCCTAAAATTTATGATTAAAAGAGGAAAACAAGAGATTGATTATGGGGTTATGCCTCTGGAGGGGCTTTGGTGGGTGGACGATATGTCAAAATTTGATCAAAACAAAAAGGAAGATTGGATATGGACCGCACTGATCATGCAACCAGAAGTGGTGACCAATGAATTGGTAGCTATCGCTACAGAGGAGGTTAGAAAAAAAAAGAATCCCAAAGCATTATCTAAAATTTGTTTTGAAGCTTTTACTGAGGGAAAAGCGGCACAAACATTACATATAGGGCCATTTTCGGAAGAAGGTCCTACCATCAAAAAAGTTCATGACTTCATTATCAATAATGGGCACCAGCTTTCGGGAAAGCATCATGAAATCTACCTTTCAGATATAAGAAGAGCAGCGCCTGAAAAGTGGAAAACCATAATAAGACAGCCTTATAAATGAGAATGACTATTACAAAAATTTAAATCAGTTATTTTTCTGCTCCTTTTTGAGATTTTTTTGTTCCTCTTTGGCCATTTTTTTGTAATAACCCCGCGTTAAAAAGCTATGCTTAAACGCTTCCATATTCTCATTAAACCTCGCTGTACCTTCTTCTATACTTATCATGGTTGCTTCCAGCCGTTGTACCAAAATGGTGTCTTTGGCTAAGTAATTTAAAGCGCCTTTCCCCTCCGAAATACCGGTGACCACACTGTCCAAATTAACCGTTAACTTCTGCATCCTGTCACTGGCCGATTCGAGATTGTGAATAATTTGTTTTATTTCAAGTCCGGCCAGGGAGTCGCGCAATAAGACCCCAACAACAGAATTCTCAGAGTTGGCTGCGTTTACAAATCTGTTCACTTCTTCCAGCGTATTATTGGCTTTGGCACTAGCCAGTTTCAGATTCAAGATGGTCTGTTCAAGATTTTGAGCCATTAGGGTATCATTAAGGAGGCGACCTAAAGTCCCCTTTCCTTTGGTAAGCGCTGCTGTTACTTTTAACAAATCGGCAGTTAGAAGTGCTGCATTCTCAGAAGTTACATTCAAGGTACTCATCATATCTTCAGCGCCAATACGGCTATAAGAAATAATTTCATCCCCAGACTTTATCTTTGCTCCCAATCCATTTCCAGGAACAATATTTACAATCATGCTACCCACTAAGCCATCAGAGCCTATAGTAGCTATAGCGTCATTTTTAATGTGCTTTAACATATTATCCTGAATGATCATTACTACATCTATAGTAGAGTCATTTTCCATTACTATATCTTTTACAGTACCAACACCTATTCCTGAGTAACGCACATTATTGCCTTTTTCCAGGCCATTTACATTTTTAAAAACGGCGTGGACCGTAAAAGTGTTACCAAACATATTTTGTCTGTTTCCTATCACATAGGCCGCAAACACGAGCAATGCGGTTCCCAGGATCACAAAAATGCCCAATCTTAGTTTTTCCAGGCTTGTTTTTTCCATATCGTTATTTTTTAAAAAATGCTTCTACATTAGGGTCTTTAGATTTAACAAGTTCATCATAAGTGCCTTCGGCATAATTAACACCATCTACAAGTAGAATCATACGTTCTGAAATTACACGTGCACAGTCCACATCATGGGTAATGATCAAGGAAGATGTACCATATTTTTTTTGAATGCTTCTCATTAATTCAATAATTTCTTTCGCAGTTATAGGATCCAAACCACTGGTTGGTTCATCGTACAAAATAATTTTAGGTCTGAGAATCAGGGTACGAGCCAATGCCACACGTCTTTTCATTCCCCCGGAAAGTTCTTCCGGCATTAGATCTATAGCGTCTGCAAGACCTACACTCTCTAAAGCCTCAAGTACCAAAGGGGTTGTATCTGAGATGTCACCAAGTTTCTCTTTGTGCCGTCGCATAGGAAATTCCAAATTTTCCCTTACGGTCATCGAATCATACAAAGCGCTCCCCTGAAACAAAAATCCAATTTCTGACCGCAGAATATCAAGGGTTGGCCTATCCAATAATTTAATCTCATTTCCCATAACCGATATATAACCACTATCGGGTTGCAATAATCCTACAAGGCATTTAATCATTACAGATTTTCCTGAACCCGATTTTCCCATAACCACTAAATTTTCCCCCTTGTACAGTTTCATATTAAAACCGTTGAGTACATGGTTCTTTCCAAAGCGCTTATAAAGATCTTTGATAAGGATTATGACTTCACTTTCGTCGGTCACGGTATTATTGAAACTTTCTTTTTCTTCTATCATCACAGGTCGTAAAAAATGTCAGAAATAAATACGGCTATAAAATCTATCACAAACAAAAGCATGGAAGTAAATACCACCGCGGTGTTAGCCGCTAAACCTACACCTGCGGTTCCCTTTTTGCTGTAATAGCCCTTAAAACATCCCACCAGGCCAATTGCAAAACCAAAAAAGAAAGATTTTATAGTTGCAGGAACCAAATCCTGATAATCTAATGCATCAAAAACACGATTAAAGTAGAGCACGAATGAGACGTTTCCTTTAAAATTTTCTACCAGTGCAGATCCGTATAGTGCAATGGCGTCTCCCATGATTACAAGCAATGGCAGCATTAGGGTAGTTGCTAAGATTCGTGTCACGACCAAATATTTAAACGGATTTGTTCCTGATACTTCCATGGCATCTATTTGTTCGGTAACCCGCATAGAGCCTAATTCGGCTCCGATACCTGAAGCAATTCGCCCTGCACAAACCAGTGCCGTGATCACGGGACCCAGTTCACGTACAATAGAAATCCCAACCATATTTGGCATCCAGGATTCAGCACCAAACTCAATTAGCGTAGGCCTGGATTGTAAGGTAAGCACTAACCCAATAATGAACCCTGTTACCAAAACCAGAACCAGGGAACGGTTACCCATATTATAACATTGTCTAAGCAACTCCTTAAACTCAAAAGGAGGCCTGAACAGTTCTTTAAAAAATCGGCCGGCAAAATATGCAAGCTCCCCTATCTCTATAAAGAATTGTTTTATTCCGCCCAAACTTCGTTTTACCGTACTCATAGGTTATTTACCTTATGGACTTATTATCTCAAATTTACCTTTATTACCTAATATTATAAATGATATAAGTCATATGTACGGACTGATCTTGCTCATGGTGTTATCTTCA
>CBDTVT010000148.1:0-7388 GCA_965364275.1 uncultured Eudoraea sp.
TATAAAAATGCCTAAAATGGATGGTGTTGAAGTCTTACAGGCAGCAAAAAAAATTAGACCGGAAATACCCTTTATCATGATTTCGGGACATGGGGATTTGGATACTGCGGTAAATACAATGAGGTTAGGGGCTTTTGACTATATCTCCAAACCACCTGATTTAAACAGACTTCTAACAACAGTGCGGAATGCGCTGGATAAAAAGGAACTTGTTCAGGAAAACAAGATCTTAAAGAAAAGAGTTAGTAAGGGCTATGAAATGATTGGCCAAAGTAAAGAGATCACCACTATCAAGGATATGATAGATAAGGTAGCACCAACAGATGCAAGAGTTTTAATAACCGGATCAAATGGTACCGGAAAGGAACTTGTTGCCCATTGGCTACATGAAAAAAGTAATCGTAATGGAGGACCGTTTATTGAAGTAAATTGTGCGGCAATCCCTTCAGAATTAATTGAAAGCGAATTATTTGGCCACGTAAAAGGGGCTTTTACTTCGGCGGTCAGAGATAGAGCAGGTAAATTTGAGGCTGCAAACAAAGGCACTATCTTTTTGGATGAGATTGGAGATATGAGTCTTTCAGCTCAGGCCAAAGTGCTTAGAGTTTTGCAAGAGAGTAAAATCTCAAGGGTTGGCACCGACAAGGATATTAAAGTTGATGTACGCGTAATTGCTGCAACCAATAAGGATCTTCAGCATGAAATTGCAGAAGGAAAATTTAGGGAAGATCTATATCATCGTTTAGCCGTTATACTCATAAATGTTCCAACATTGAATGAAAGAAGGGAAGATATTCCGCTCCTGATAGATCATTTTGTCAACAAAATTGCCTCTGAGCAAGGGGTAGTTACCAAAAAGTTTACGAAAAAAGCTCTTGAACTTTTAAAAGGTTATGATTGGACAGGTAATATTCGCGAACTAAGAAATGTGGTCGAACGCTTAATTATACTTGGCGGCACAGAAATTACCGAAGAAGACGTTACCCTGTTTGCGAGTAAATAGCTGAATTATAAATAGGTAAATTCAATAAGGTAGTCACAGAAAATCCCTGGATGCTATTTATTGCAATCCTTTAATTTATCAAGTGCGATTGCTGTAATTTGTTTTGTTCTCAAATTGTAATACTTTTTAGCTTCGGTAAGTCCCGGCTTTAGCAGTTCTTCTTCACAGTGCTCGTAAATTTTACTTGCAAACTCGTAGGCCTCCTTGCATTCTACACTATTGACTACCTCGTCCAGAGAATTTTGATAATTTACGAGCGACTGATCAATCTTTCGTTCCAGTTCTTTGCCAACGGGCATTATCATGCTTAATTTTTCTTTTTCTGCAGTTTTCGTATTCATTACCAGCATATCATTGGCATATAAACTTCCCTGGTGCTCATCATGATCTCTTATAGCCTCAAGGCTTCCCGCAGAGTTATCCAATGCTCGTGTTAAAAGAATTTTAGCGCTGTTTAAGGAAGAAACTCTAGTGGCTTTCTTTAGATTATCCAAACCTTCATAAATACTCTCTTTAGCATAATCGCAACCACAGGCTTCAATTTGCTCTTTCGATTTTTCAATGGCATTAAGGGCTTTGTAAGCAAAGAAACGCGAAGTATTAATGTCTTCTGCAGCAAGAGCTCGTTCTGTCTGGGATTTGATGTACCCAATATTCGATCCTGCATATTCACATGCCTTACTCATATCAAAAGAAGACATTGAGAAAAGCACAAGGAACATCAGAATGGTACATAAGACCTTCATAGCTTAAAGTATTGATTATGTAAAATTTAGGCATGGTAAAGATATGGAGCATCGCCCCCGTCGCCTTATTTTTTCGTTTAATTACCCGGTCTTACCCGATTAAAGGGCGAATGGCACATTATTAAGGATAAAAGGTTATTTTTAAATTTGAGCCTTTATTAGGACAACAAAATATTATATATTCAACTCATGAAGAAAATCGATATAGCCTCCTATAAAATAGATTCTGAACTAAAATTAGCAGATCTTAATACTTCGGAAAATCTTGACAGCACAGGCAAGGAACTCAAAAAACAACTGGAAAAATTACGTGAAGATTTAGGTGATTTTCAAAACACGCTATACGCGCATGGCAAATACGCTGTCCTGATTTGTTTTCAGGGGATGGATACTTCTGGTAAGGATAGCCTTATTCGGGAAGTGTTTAAAGATTGCAATGTTAGAGGAGTGGTTGTACATAGTTTTAAAGTACCAACGGAACTTGAACTGGATCATGATTATATTTGGAGACATTATATTGCGCTCCCACCAAAAGGGAAATTTGGGGTATTTAACAGAACCCATTATGAAAATGTATTGGTAACCAAGGTCCATCCCGAGTATATTTTAAGCGAGAATATTCCAAATATTAATACGGTGGCAGATATTGATAATTCATTCTGGGACAAACGGTATAAACAGATTAATGATTTTGAACGCCATATCACAGAAAATGGAACCCTTGTTTTCAAATTCTTTTTAAACATTTCTAAAGAAGAACAAAGACAGCGCTTATTGAGAAGATTGCGTCTGCAAGAAAAAAATTGGAAATTCTCACCTGGTGATCTAAAAGAGCGTATTCTTTGGGATAATTATCAGCATTGTTATGAGGAAGCTATTAACAGAACGTCTAAACCCAATGCACCGTGGTATGTGATTCCCGCTGATAATAAGAGTGCTTCGAGATTAATTGTAGCTACTATTTTACTAGAATCGTTAAAAAAATACAAAGATATTAAGGAACCAGAGCTTGATGAAAAAATAAGGGCTAATATTGAAGCCTATAAATCCCAATTAGAAAAAGAACAATGAAAAATTTATGCCTGCTACTTCTATTTATGGTTGGACCTTTGTGGTCGCAAACGGATGACAAAGAACAGTTAAAAGCAATTTATAATACATCACTTACTCAAGGTAAGGCTTATAATTGGTTGAATTATTTATCCAATCAGATTGGGGGTCGTCTTACAGGTTCGGTGCAGGCTGAACAAGCAGTGGAGTATACCAAGCAAAAAATGGATTCCCTCGGACTGGATAGGGTATGGTTACAACCCGTAATGGTTCCTAAATGGGTTAGGGGTGTACCTGAATTTGCTTATATTGAAAGTAAACCGGGAATTACGAATAATGTACCTATTTGTGCATTGGGCGGGTCTATTGCTACCCCTTCTGGCGGTATCAAGGCCAATGTTATTGAAGTAAGTGGTATTGAAGAATTGGAAAAACTCGGCCGAAGTAAAATTGAAGGTAAAATTGTCTTTTACAATGGCCCAATGGATCCAATGCAGATTAAAACTTTTGACTCTTATTCTACAAGCGTGGAACAAAGGTATTCCGGGGCTAAAGAAGCTTCAAAATATGGAGCTGTGGGTGTTATTGTTCGTTCCATGAGCCTTCGTCTGGATGATTATCCACATACTGGAGCGATGAGTTATGGGGAAACCCCTGTAAATAATAGAATTCCGGCCGCTGCCATAAGTACTAACGGTGCTGAATTGTTAAGCACTACATTACAACTTAATCCGGAGATAAAATTTTATTTTAAGCAAAATTGCAGGCAACTTCAGGATGTTCAATCCTACAATGTTATTGGAGAGATAAAGGGCAGTACATATCCCGAAGAAATAATAGTAGTTGGTGGTCATCTTGACTCCTGGGATCTTGGTGATGGTTCCCATGATGATGGCGCCGGCTGCGTTCAGAGCATGGAAGTTCTTCGGTTGCTAAGAATAACGGGATATATCCCTAAACGAACAATCCGTGTGGTACTTTTTATGAATGAGGAAAACGGCTTAAGAGGTGCAACTACCTATGCGGAGATTGCATTAAACAAAAAAGAGAAACATGTATTTGCATTAGAAAGTGATTCAGGAGGCTTTACGCCCAGAGGTTTTTCTTTTGACTGCCAGGAAACTGACTTTGCCAAAATTTTACGATGGAGACCTCTTTTTGAACCATATCAAATTCATTTGTTTGAGAAGGGTGGAAGCGGTGCAGATATTGGTCCTTTAAAAAATGACCAAATTGTACTTGCGGGATTGCGTCCAGATTCACAGCGGTATTTCGACCATCATCATGCTGAGATTGATACATTTGAACATGTTAATAGGCGCGAACTGGAACTTGGGGCAGCTACAATGGCCAGTTTGGTATATCTATTTGACAAATACGGCACAAGTTCAACAAATATGGAAGGAGGTAAATAATACCTCCCTGCTATTTCCATATTACTACCAAATACAAGCTATAAGAAGGATAATATGAGCATCCGTCAATTTAAATTTATTACCTTTGCAGCTTATTAAAAAAATGAGATATGCAAGAAGGAATTTACGCAAAATTCAATACTTCGAAAGGAGAAATAACAGTAAAATTAACCTATGATAAGACCCCTGCTACTGTAGGTAATTTTGTAGCACTGGCTGAAGGAAACTTGGAAAATAGTTCCAAACCAAAAGGCACACCATATTATGACGGACTAAGCTTTCACAGAGTAATCCCGGATTTTATGATTCAAGGTGGCTGTCCTCAGGGAACCGGAACAGGAGATCCCGGTTATAAATTTGATGACGAATTTCACCCGGACCTGAAACATACAGGACCTGGAGTACTGTCTATGGCTAATGCAGGTCCCGGCACCAATGGAAGTCAGTTCTTTATTACACATGTGGCTACTCCATGGTTGGATAATAAGCACACAGTTTTTGGAAATGTTATTGAGGGACAGAACTTTGTTGATGAAATTGCTCAGGGTGATTCACTTAATAGCCTGGAGATTATTCGTGTTGGAAGCAAAGCGGAATCCTGGAATGCTGTTGAAGCTTTTACCTCCTTTGAAAGTTCGCGGGAAAAGAGATTACAGGAAGAAAAGAATAAAGCAGAGGCAGAATTGGAAAAAGTTGCTTCTGGATTTGATAAAACAGACAGTGGACTTCGTTATAAGATTCTTAAAAAGGGAGATGGTAATAAAGCAGAAAAAGGAAATACGGTTTCTGTTCATTACGAAGGTTCATTGACTAACGGACAAGTATTTGATTCGTCCTACCAGCGCAAGCAGCCTATAGACTTTCAAATAGGAATAGGACAGGTAATACCTGGATGGGATGAGGGAATTAGTTTGTTAAAAGTTGGTGATAAGGCACGTTTTGTAATTCCATCTGAACTTGCTTACGGGAGTGCCGGTGCTGGTGGTGTAATACCTCCAGACGCTACCCTGATTTTTGATGTTGAACTTATGGAGGTTAAATAAATAGCCTTTTAAAAAATAATAATAGAGGAGGGGCGACCCTTAGAATTATTTATCAAATTCTGTAAAACTTCTTTCATTTATTTGGAAGAAGTTTTTTATTTAGCCCTGTTCGCACTAAAAACAAGGAGAATTAAATTGATAGCCAACAAAAAGAATAGGATTACAAAAAAAACAGACATAGCAACTTATTAAGGTTATTTTATGGGGAAATTTCTTATTTATATAACACCTTTGCGGGTGTAAACCCTACCATGTAACCACTTAAAAAAGTATTTCATGTAGTTGTTTACAAAAACGGGGAATGTCAGAATGTGCAATACAATGATAAAATTAAAGAAGGTTGGACAAAAGACCAAGCTTAAGCTTAATTAAATATTTAATTTTGTTAACTAAATTATTTATTAGTCTCTTATGATCCAACACCACAAATCTTATTATTGACATCAACAAATTTTAAATTCATATAAGAGATAAAAAAAAAGCCTTCTGTGATCAGAAGGCTTTTTATATTCATACTAAATTTCTTTTAAACCGTTGTTGGATCCGGAGTCATTCGGAGGTAAGGTTTAATTTCTTCTACTCCTTTGGTAAACATATCACGTGCTTCATCAGTTGGAATAGATGGACTTACCACTACATCCTCCCCTTGATTCCAGTTGGCCGGAGTAGCTACCTTGTGATAGGCAGTTAGTTGAAGAGAATCAATAACCCTCAATAATTCGTGAAAATTACGACCGGTAGAAGCAGGATAGGTAATAGTAAGTTTAACCGTCTTATCTGGAGCTATAATGTACACCGAACGCACCGTAAGATTATTATCTGCATTAGGATGTATCATATCGTATAAAGAAGAAACTTTCTTGTCCTCATCCGCAATTATAGGAAAGTTAACCGTTGTATTTTGTGTCTCATTAATATCCTTTATCCATTCATTGTGAGAATCTTTACCATCAACACTAAGGGCTAACATCTTTACATTTCGTTTGTCAAATTCTGCTTTAAATTTAGAAGCTGTCCCAAGTTCAGTTGTACAAACAGGGGTGAAATCAGCGGGATGCGAAAAAAGGATACCCCATCCATCACCTAAATAATTATAAAGATTAATCGTTCCTACAGAGCTGTCAGCGGTAAAATCTGGGGCGATGTCGCCCAATCGAATTGTTGCCATATTTATTTTTTTTAAGTTGAAGTTTAAAAGTCTATAAAATTAGTAGTTAAAGAAATGATTTTGGTCAATACCAGGTTAAATATCTATTAAAGTTTAGTGAACTAAACAGCACTTTCCAAAGATGATGTTAGTGCAAATATGTAACCAACAATTTATGGCATAATATCACTTATATGGTAAGCCAAATGGAATCCAACGGCTGGACTATGCGCAGTGTGCCTGTGTTGCGCCTGCGGCAGGCATATTGCGTATGAGCCATTGCTGGGCATAGTTTTTCATTTGTTTTTAAACGATTTTATCATTTCTATAGATGATTTGCAAGGTCTTCCAGCTGCTTTTTCGTAATCGGAAGGAATGTTATAAACTCCATCATTAATTCCTTTATAAATCCCAGAGATTACCCCTCCAATAAATTCCCCTAATTCTTGTTTTCTTTCTTTTGCATAATCATCAACGGATATTGGATTAAAGACAAGTTGTGTATTATAAACTTGATTAATGAGTTCTGCTAGTTCTTTTTGGGAGATTGGTTCTCCAACTAGATTGTATGTTTTATTGTTATGGATATCTTGAATTAGCATTTTTGCGTATGCATAACCTAATTCAGATCTGCTAGTATATGAACATTTACCATCTCCTGAACAATTTCTAATTTCACCTTCTTTTTTGTAAGTATCTATATATTCTAAGTCTGGTTCAATATAAATTCCATTTCTTCCAATAGACCAATCTAGTCCTGAATTTTTAACATCTTCTTCCGTTAAACGATTGCTTTGAACAACAGGGCTAAACGCATTTTTTTCTTCATCACCAACAATGCTGGTGTATACAATCTTTTTTACTCCATTCTGTTTTGCAGCTTCAATTACGTTCCTATGTTGCTGAATTCTTTTTTGAGGATCATCCATTCCAGAAATTAGCATTACTCTATCAATACCTTTTAAAGCAGCATTAAAATCATCT
>CBDTVT010000149.1:0-7374 GCA_965364275.1 uncultured Eudoraea sp.
TGAGAACATAATTCTCTTTGTAGTTACCCCGGAGCCTGGGGGGTACATTTATTATAAGGATATCAACCTGGTCCAGAAATTCTGTAATTGTACCTGCAATCCTTTCCTGACCTAAAATCACAATAAAGGGCTTTATTCCTTCCTTTTTTAAGGGCTCCAGTTTGTCCTTATTGGTAGTACTTCCATGTACATTATAGCCGGCTTGAATCAGAGATTTGGCCAGAGGTAATCCAAGCCATCCGCATCCAATAATTCCGATGGTATTTTTCAAAATTTAATCGTTTTAATCAATAAAATAGCGTCATTAAGTACAAAGGGCATTGGAATGGTTGCTTCCGGTCTTTCGGGTATCGTAAATGATGGATTATCCAATAGATCATTAGAGGACTCGTATAAAGTTAGCTCTAAAGGTTTGTCTTTAGGAATGCTTAGCTGTATTTCTGTAAAATCATTATTACTTATGAAATGCGTAATTAGCCTACCTCCTTTCCTATGGTTAAGGTAGTAGTCGGATAATGTAACATTATTCACTTTTGCTTCTAAAATATTTAGCTCGTTTGTAAAGATTTCTAAACGATTAACCTCGCGTTGTGGGGTAATGCATAATTCAAACATGCGTTTATTTCCAATAACTGTATCAATGGTAATCTCAACTTTTGGCGGCAAAAGTTCTTTAATTGGAGCGTCAGCCATATAGGTAAATCCGGTAGCGTATTTACTACTTATATTAAAGGTTGCAAGACTGTCTGCCCTTTTTTTGGTTTCTCCCAGATATTGAGATGTCCATGTTGAGAGTTCATTCTCATAAGTAGCCCATTGGGCCTTGTTTTGATCGGTATTTAGAACATATAAGAGGCTTGTGGGTTTGGCATTCTCGCTATTAAAACCGGACTGTATATGGGCAGATACCATAAAACCAAGGAACAATAAAAGAAACATATAACCAATACGATTCTTGTACTTGTACGCCATGAAAACAGGAAGCAGTAACATAAAAGTTAAAGTACTTAAGACCGTGGTAGTGACCATCATTTTTAATCCCAACCCAATAGGAAATAATTTGATAAAAGGGCTATAAATCCAAATCGCCGGCAGAGCTAGTAAGACAAAAATGTACAGGTTGGGTTTATCCTGATTTAAGCGAATCATAAAAGATCCTAATAGTGCGTATAACGGAATCATAAAAAAACTGGCTCCCGGAAGATAAGTCCCTACTGCCCAACATATTAAAAACCAAATAATTATTGGTGCTACCAATAGATTAGAGATAGTTATTTTTCTAAATCTATGATAGGTCCAAAAACAAGTGCTAATAGAGAATAAAACAAATGCCAGAATATAGGTATGACCATTATAGGTAAAGCCGTGCAGGATATCTTTGTACTGCGGATAAATCCATTGTAAAAAGGACCAGCTATACCATCCAACAACTCCATTTACTGTTATTACTATTATTAGGGGCAGGAATCCTTTCCCAATTTCCCGTAGATTAAGACGCTTCTTTTTAAAACCGTAAATTAATAGTAAGCACATCATCGCAAAACCTAAAAAGAACATTGGCCAAATCCATTCAAAAGGATAAGATACCATCTTATAATAGGGGAGGTTAAAATATACATAGTCATTTAAACTCTTCATATTAGACAAATCTACCTCACTGAAATGTTGCAAAAGTGGCATAAGGTAGCTTCCCTGATGAGACAAAGTGTTCCTGTCTAATCGCTCATAAACATCATGGGCGGTATGGTAGTCATAATGATCATCTATAAATGCAAAGTTAAAACCATCTATATCCATATCTTCTCTCAAGACGGTTGTGTCCATGTAATTAGGCATAATTTTATAAATACTGTAGAATAAAGAATTTCCCACAGGGAAATCTGGATCTGCTTTGATAAATTCTTCAATTAGTTTTCCATTTCCCCTATTGGTTTCAATGAGCATAATTCCAGGTCCTCCGCTGCCCCTTGCCTCAAAATTTAAAGCCAAACCAACTTCCTTAGCCCAGGGATGATTATTTGCAAAAAGATCTGCGCCATTAAGTCCCAGTTCTTCTGCATCGGTAATAAGGATAATTATATCATTTTTAGGTGTCTTCCCGGTAGCCATATAGGCTCTGATACCTTCCAGGATAGTTGCCACACCACTAGCGGCATCACTGGCTCCGAAAGATGAATGCGGACTGCTGTCGTAATGTGAAAGCAGTAAAAGTGCCTTTCCTGGCTGAGAGCCTTTTATTCTGGCAGTTATGTTCTCCGCTTTACTGAAATTACCCCAATCTCCTGCGGTATATCCCTTCTGAACTGAGGTTTCCAAACCCAATTGGTTTAATTGATCAATAATATATGTTTTGACGGTTTCGTGCGCTTCAAAACCTACACCATGGGGCTGTTTAGAGATGGTTTCAACATGTTGTAATGCCCTATCCGTAGAAAAAATGGTCAGGGACTGATCTGCATCTTTCTTATAAGTGGGCATCGCAGTATCAAAACTCAGGTAAATCGCCAATAGAATCAGCAGAAACGACATTATTTGGGCATATGTCTTCATGTTATAGAATTGTCAGATAAAAGTATAAAATTCTAATAGTTTAGTTCATTTTGGCGAATATATTTAATAATTAAGCAGGAAAAACGTATATTTAAGATTAAGCTAATTTTTTAAAAGGTATGGGTATAAAGAGTTTTATGGGCCGAAGAGCCAAAGAAGGATCCAAAAAGGAGTATGATGCTCCCATCTTGGTGGAGGATTATATGACAAGAAAATTACTGACTTTTAGTACCGATCAGTCCATACTCGAGGTAATGGAATCTTTTGCCAAAAATCATATTTCGGGAGGACCGGTTCTGGATGAAAGTGGGTTTTTAGTAGGAATTATTTCAGAGGCCGATTGTATGAAGGAAATCTCAGAAAGCCGTTATTTTAATCAGCCTATCCTCGATAAAAGCGTAGAGCGCTTTATGACAAAAAATGTGGAGACTATACCTCACGACATTAGTATTTTTGATGCTGCAGGAGTTTTTCATAAAAACAATCGCAGACGATTACCGGTTTTAAAAGATGGTCTTTTGGTAGGCCAGATAAGTCGTAAGGATATTGTGATCGCCGCTCTAAAACTTACCAGTCATAACTATCAGTAATTTTCGTAATTAAAATAATTGAATTTCATTTTCCGGATACTTTCACCGGTGGTAGTTTCTATTCGCGTTTAACGATCATGTAATAATCATTATCCAAAGGAAGATAGCCAAGATCGTATACAAAGTAATAGGTCGTTCCTTTTTTTGTAGTATATAAGTTGGTTATATAATCAAAATCGAAGCCTTTATCCATAAGACGCGTCTTGGTTGTACGCGTTTTGCCATCCTTTAACGCAAAACTATCTAAGACCCTGTAATTCTTTCGAAGTCTGTTGTTTATATTTCTTACAAGGTTTTTACTATCCTTATTTAGTTTATTATTATAGGCATTCCGGCAATAGTCCGAACAGTATTTTTTATCTACCCGTCCCCTGATAATTTCCCCGCATTCAAGACATTTTTTTTCTTCCTGATGTTCCATGTTAAGTAAAAGAAAAAGTTACTCCAATTAATGATGTGAGTGAGCTAAACTACTACAATATCGTATTTTCCAAGCAACCCTACAACTCCATCTTTTGAGAATTTAGCTTTCCTAAGTCTATTTTGCTCAGGGTCAATCTTAAAATTGATTGCTGTGCTTAAATCAGCCTGCTCCAGATTCGTTTTCTCAAAAATAGCTTTATTTAAATCGCATCCTTCAAATCGCGCATTGCTGAGGTTGGCCTCTGTAAAGTCGACTTCAATTAGTTTGCATTCAGTAAACTCAATGTTTTTAAGCTGTAGCTGATAAAATGAAGCCAGGATCAAAGAACAATGATCAAAGGAAAGTGACAGCAAAATGGGATTGCAGTGTTCAAAGTGAAGGCCTGTAAGTTTACAGAAAGAAAATGAAACCTCATTAAATACCGAATAACTTATATTGGCATTACTTAGGTTGCAATGTTTAAATTGACATGTAGTAAAATTTATATTATCGAGGTATGCATCAGCAAAATTGCAGCCTTCAAAAATACAGTTTTCGTATTCTGCTTTTTCCAATCTCACTTTTGTGAAATCCTGATCTTTGTACGTTATATCTTCAAAAAATGATTTGTTCATGGCAAGCCATAATGGGGAATTACTAATATTTAAATGTATATTCCTTTTCGTTCTGATTGGCAAATTTATATTACAACCCTTATGCTTTACTCTTTTAGTATCAATGCGGGTAACCCCAGGTCTGTATACATGCTGTTATAGGCTGCCATCTCCGTATTCACTATGGCTTTTTTCTCATTCTCATAGGTTTTCCAATCATCCAGCAGATCCGCCAGCCTTTGTTTGGACCCTTGCGTAACTTTCGGATCTGAATTGTCTACAAACCCTTTCAGATGCATTAATTGGGCATTTAGCTGGTTATTGTAGTTAATGACATCCTGAAAAGTTTTCTGATTTGGCTGGATAAGATTTTGTTCCCAGCTGTCTATACGTTTTATCAATTCCTTGCCCTTTTCCAATAGATCAGTTGCAACTTCATTATTTTTAAGTAGCGTTTCATAAGTTTTCAATTGTTTTTTTGCCGATCGCATTTGAGTCACAGATTCATGAATAGTTTTAATCGTATTTTCTATCTGATTCAATACCAATTGTTGTTCATCAAAATCGGATTTGGAGGCCTTAACTTTTGGATTAGGAAGAATGGTCACTTCCGTTTCGGCCACCTTGTCGTCCAAAGACAATCGCAGGACATAGGAACCGGGAGCCACGCTGGAACCAGAATAATTTCCATAGACAAATACTTTATTTACGGCCGGGAGTGTTTCTTTTCTAAAATCCCAGGTAAATCGGTTGTACCCCATTTTTGAAGACAAAACCGCTGGCTTGGAAGGTCCTCCCGGCCAAGTTTTAAAATCTTTTTGATTTTTATTGGTAATGGTTCTTAGCAGTTTTCCATTTTGAAATACTTGTAATTCCAGATTCAGGCTATCTGCATCCTCGTTCAGATAATAATCAAAAGTAACCCCTTGTTTAGGATTTTGTCCGAGTCCCGGTATTGATTTTTCAGAACTTCCACCAAAGAGTAGATATGTGTCTTTGGGTTTAAAGATGGCAAGAGCAGTATTATTTATTGAACTATTCTGAATTGCCCCTAGATCATCCAAAATCCAGAATGACCTGCCGGCCGTTGCGGCCACAAGATCGTTATCCTGAAGTGTGAGGTCATTAATGGGGACCACCGGTAAGTTTAGCTGAAAGGGTTGCCAGTTTAACCCATCATTAAACGAAATATACAAACCGGTTTCTGTGCCCGCATACAAAAGGCCTTTTCGCTTTGGGTCTTCCCGGACTACACGTACAAACGTATGTTGGTCGGTGATTCCGCTTACTATTTTGGACCAGGTTTTACCATAGTCTGTAGTCTTAAATACGTATGGCTTTAGGTCCATAAACTTATATCGCATCACTGCCACATAAGCCGTGGCAGCATCATGCGGAGATACTTCAATACTATTGATTATGCCTTCCGCTAAACCCGGAGGCGTAACATTTTCCCAATTTTCGCCTCCATCTTTAGTTATATGAATAAGGCCGTCATCACTTCCGGCCCAAAGGACGCCTTTTTCATAGGGAGATTCCACGAGATACATGAGGGTGTTATAATTCTCACCTCCTGCTGCTTCATTGGTGTACGGCCCTCCCCCGGGGCCCTGCTTACTTTTGTCGTTTCGGGTCAGATCCGGACTTATTACAGACCAACTAATACCCGCGTCAGTGGTTTTGAACACCACGTTCCCGGCATGGTAAATGGTATTACGGTCATGCGGTGAACTTATAATTGGGGCGTTCCAATTATAACGAAATTTGAAGCTTTCCGGGGCATTCCCCAGAGCCAATTCCGGGTATTCTTTAATTGGTTTACCTTCCCTTGAAGCTCTTACCCATTTTTCTATAATACCCTGATAGCAGCCACCGAAAACTATTTCAGGATTATCGGGATCAAAAGCCAGATAAGCACTTTCACATCCGGCAACAGAATACCAGTCCTTCCAGTCGATCCCCTGATCATTGGTTCTGCTGGCAATAGCTATTGCAGAATTATCCTGCTGACCACCATATACATTATAAGGCACCAGATTGTCGGTTATAACCCTGTAAAACTGGGATGTAGGCTGCTTTTGTTGTGTACTCCAGCTTTTACCTCCATTATTAGAAACGTTGGCTCCACCGTCATTGGAATTGATCATTTTGCGATTATCCAGAGGATTTATCCAAAGATGATGATTGTCTCCATGCGGAGTAGGTAACTTGCTAAATGTTTTACCGCCATCGATCGATTTTGTTACCGGGGCATTACATATATATACCAGGTTTTCATCCTGAGGATCTGCAAATATTTCCATATAATACCAGGAGCGTGCAATATTTATCCGGTCTTTATTTACCTGTTTCCATTTTTTACCTGCATCATCTGACCTATAAACCCCACCTTTTTTTCCTTCGGCTTCCAATACCGCGAATACTCGCTCCGGATTGGCGCGGGATACAGATATCCCTGCTTTTCCAAATTCTTCAGGAAGCCCTTCTTTTAATTTATTCCAGGTAGTCCCTCCATCTGTGGATTTATAAAGTCCCGAATTTTTACCCCCGGACTCCATGGTCCATGGATATCGGCTGTGTTCCCAGAATGCAGCATAAAGAATTAATGGGTTTTTCATGTCCATAGACAGGGAAGAGGCTCCTGTTGTCTTGTTGACAAAAAGAACTTTTTCCCAACTTGCACCCCCGTCTGTTGATCTGTAGATTCCCCTATCGTCCGATGGACCGTATTGAGCGCCCTGGGCTCCAATAAAAATAATATCCGGATTTGCCGGATGAATCACCACATCTGAAATATGACGGGTTTTATCCAGACCAATATGCTTCCATGTCTTACCGGCATCAGTAGATTTATAGACCCCATCTCCCATAGAGGTCATTACCCCTCTGGCAGCATGTTCGCCCATTCCAGCCACAACTATATTTGGATTGCTTTCTGAAACTGCAATTGCGCCAACGGTTCCGGTTTTTAAAAATTCATCAGAAATATTCTTCCAGCTGATACCATCATCTGTTGTTTTCCATATCCCACCTCCGGTAGAGCCCATATAATACGTCATAGGCTGACCAACAACTCCACTGCTTGCCACACTCCGGCCACCTCTGAATGGACCAATATTACGCCATTTCAGTCCATGATAAAGCGAATCCTGAACTGTAAATAGTGGAGTACTTGTTTTCGTTTTTCGTTTTTGAGCCTGAATGTTTACAGGGATCA
>CBDTVT010000150.1:0-7324 GCA_965364275.1 uncultured Eudoraea sp.
TTTCTAGATATTTAGCTTCGGATAATAAACATATTAAAAAGGTTTATAATACGTTTCGGCAAAAAGTTGTTAAAGTATTGCGGGTTATTTATTTATTCAGAACTGAAAAAGAAAAAGAGCAATATCATCAAAAGCTGTTGGAGCTAAGGCAACAAGCGAAAGATAATATACATAAAAGCAATCTGGAAATTGACAGGTTAATTAGAAAAGACTTAATAACAACAGATATGGCTTCCTCTCTTGTGAATGATACTGATAATCTGAATAGTCTAATAAAACAACTTATCGACGTTGCTGAAATACTCTACGGTCATTCAGAACCTTCTTTTGATGAGACAGCGGTCACAGAAAAAAAAGAGAACAGTACAATTGTCTTAACAGAATAAAATCAACTAAAATGAGATTCTGAAGGAATACTTTTTTTAGGCACTAACTTTTTAGACATTAATACAATTTCTAATCTATTTTTGCAGGCTCAACACTACGATCGTGCATATCATAATATAATTCGAGCAGATTAATAGTCGCCGTCATTAAATCCTTCGTTTCTAACAGAAGAGAAAAATATAAGGTGGTGTTTTTTGGACTCGATTCTTCCGAACGGGTTCTTTGCACTTGTTTTTCGACTTTAAGAGAAACAATTTTATATAATTCTTCTTTCTGTTGTAATATCTTTCCTATTTCTTCAAAAGAACGATTGTCAAATGCCTTTTTGGAACGGGTAAGAAGCGATTCCAATTCTTGATTTATTTCCGTGAGTTCTTTAACCTGATTATACTTTAATTTTTTGTGGTTATTGTTTACATGCTTATGGGTGATTTTTGTAATGTATTCAAGAGATTGTGTGATATCTGTTAAATAGCCCAAAATATTTATATAAAAATTACTTGCCTCTATACTACTCTCATCAAGATTTTTAATAAAGTAAAATAAATTATCTCTAAGATCATCTATTTCATCCGATAATTTAACAACATTTTTCTTATTCTTTTTAAGTATATCCAAGTCCTGCTTCGCCAAACCGTCTATGCTATTTCTATATAGCTTACTACTCCTTTTAAGTACCTTAGAAATATTATGTGCACTTTCTTCTATTACACCCATGATGGAACTACTTTCCGATCTTATTAATCTATCCTCGGCGCGTATAGCCTTGGCTTTTCTTTTATAGGAAATGTAATTTCTTGCCAACAATAAAATAGCAACAAATAGTAATACCGCAATTGCAGCTCCTTTGCCAAAACTAATAATAGCTAAAATAATACCTGCAGCAAGGAATGCAATAATTGCAGTTGCAAACCAACCTCCAATTACATTTAATACACCCGCCACTCTATACACCGCACTTTCGCTTCCCCATGCACGATCTGCAAGAGAGGTTCCCATAGCCACCATAAACGTAACATATGTCGTAGATAAAGGCAACTTATAAGAGGTTGCAATTGAGATCAGTATACCAGCCACCATAAGATTTACAGCAGCTCTAACCATATCAAAAGCCGCATATTCATGTATTTTTCCTTTTGACAGGGCAAGAGTACGTTTTTTAAATTGCTTGTTAATTCTTTCAAGCAGGGAATTTGGTAATACCGTTTCCGTATATTTGGATGCTAATATGGTAAACCTAACTAAACCTCTCGATAAGTTATTTGGCTTAAACCGTTCTTTGGCTTCTCCCTCTCTTGCCAGATTAATCTCAGTATCCGCAACATAGCGCGCTTTTTTTGAAAACCATAATGTGACTACCATTATCATTCCTGAAATGAACAGTAATATAGTAGGTGTAGGAACTTTTGAGGCTAATACTTCCATACTAAATTCTGTAGCGGCTACTCCGGAAACTGTCCATGCTTCATAAGACTGATATGCTGCAATTGGCACACCTATAAAGTTAACAAGATCATTACCTGCAAAAGCCAGTGCCAATGCGAATGTGCCAACACCAATAATCAATTTATAAATATTGGTTTTGGTAAGATTTATCAATATATATGAAAATAAAGACCAGAATACAAAACTGAACAGAATAATGGGTAACACCTGATCTTCCAGGAAGGCGCTAATTTTTACCCCTCCAATTAAATCATAACTCTCACCGGCATAAGGTGTTCCTTTAATGCCTTTCATGAATATAAAATAAGTGATTGCGGATAAGGCTACACCACCAAAAATTGCGCCTACCCACTTGGATTTTTTTTCAAAATCAAATGATAATAAAATTCGGGAAATCCATTGAACAATAGCTCCTATGGAAAAAGCTACCACCACAGACAGTAATATCCCCATAATTATCTGAAAGGCTTTAGACGTATTAATGTAATTTACGATTTCAGAAAAACTTCCGCCGTCTGCACCTATTTTTATCATAGACATGGCTACAGCAGCACCTAACAATTCAAATACAATAGAAACCGTTGTAGAAGTAGGCATTCCTAAAGTATTAAAGAAATCCAATAACAAGATATCCGTTATCATCACTGCCATGAAAATGAACATAATCTCATTGAAGTAAAATTCACCTGGATTAAAGATTCCCTTTCTGGCAACTTCCATCATTCCACTGGAAAAGATAGCTCCACAAGCTATACCCAAACTGGCGACAATCATAATAGTTCTAAAGGAGATGGCTTTGGAACCTATTGCCGAATTTAAAAAGTTTACAGCGTCGTTGCTCACACCAACTACCAAATCTGCAATGGCCAAAGCTCCCAAGGCTATTATCATTATTAAGTAAATATTATCCATAATATTCGAGAAGTATTAATTCGTAAATATCTAAAGTATGCTTTTTTATTGTGTTACCTAAAGGTTATTATTTTTATCAAAAATGGAGATCCATCTGCAATCTGTATAATAAAATATCTGTGTCACCTTGAATATCTAAGAAACTGATATCTGTTTGTACTTTTAATTTATGCCCCACTATAAATTTCGAAACACCCAAGGTATATTGATCTGATTGATTTCGAACGGTAATCTCCTTTGGGGTTACATTAGAATACCTTGCAGCTATTGCCCAATTACTTTTAAATACATACCCTGTTACAAGGTTTAAACCATTACCAACCCTAACAATATCTCCCGTCTCGGTACCATCAGAATTTTTTGCGATTGGGTCTTTGGCAGTCCTATCTGCATATTCCCCCATAAACGAGAAACCTCTGTATTTAAACATGGCATCCACAAAAAGTGTTTTAATAGTTGTTTCATAAAGACCTACATCATTGTACATAAAATCGCCCAGGTTACTTCGTGTTCTTACCGCGTTGGAATTAATATCATATGTAGTTGAGAACATTAATTTAGGTTGTTCTTCTCTAAGAAGATCACCTCCTGAGTAGTCTCCTTTTCCTTTGAATTTACCAAAAGGTAATAATTCCAGACGTCCTGTATATTGATGACCTCCTAAATTTCCCAGGACCACGTTTCTTCCTTCACCCTGGGAAAATGCAAATTTCTCTCTTACAAGAAATTTATCAGAAATATTAAAGTGATGCCTCAATTGCAAGCCAATATCACGGTCTATATTATAAGTAGCATTAAGCAAAGAACGGTCCACTAGCAGTAAGTTCCCTGAGGAAATAACCCGTTCAATATTGCCAGGTAATTTTGTCTGTCCTGCCCATAATTCAAAATTTCCATAGAAATTCCACATGACTACAGCATCCAATATTATTCTCGGGGCATTTCGGGTAAACTCCGATTGTCCAGCTATATCTCGGTTAGAGAACCCTAATTCAATTTTATATTTCAGTTTGGGAGAAAGCGCAAATCCATCAAATTTTAGACGAGCCCGGCGAACAAGCATATTAGAAGCCGGATCTACTAAACCACCTCCTGGTTCTTTTTCCCATCCAACAGTCCCTAATAATTGCATACGAGCAGCAATCTTCATGCTCCAGGTACTATCCTGCCCCATCAAATTAAATATTCCTTTACCAAAGACGCCGGGCGAATTAGTTTCCTGAGATATAGCTGTAGAGAAAATGGTTAAAATAAATGCAATTGTAAGAAGTTTGGACCTCATTTAGAACTAGTTTTTATAGGCTACAAAGAACCATAATAGATGTGAATATAATGTTAACGTAATATTAAGGTATAAAACAAAAAACTTGTTTCATCGATTTGATTTACGTTTTCAGTCGCAAAGAACGCTATGAGTTGTAAAAGTCCTGTTACCTTCAGGTTAAACATTTATTTTATTAAGGTTACCATAAGGTTAGCAGATTAAGGAAACGTTAAGGCTAATTATTTCTGTTCATTAATTCACTAAGAAATGGATGATTCAGGTATTTATTCACCTTTAAAAAACTGTATCTTGCCAGCTTAACCTGAGACTTATGAACTGGGAACAACTACTCTCTTTAAGGCGTTTTGGAGATACACATAAAAGACTTCGAAATGAGCAAAACGAGACCCGCCTTGGTTTTGAAGTTGATTATGACAGGGTGATTTTTTCTGCTGCTTTCAGGAGCTTGCAAGACAAAACACAGGTAATTCCACTTTCGAAAACAGATTTCGTTCATACCCGTTTGACACATAGCCTTGAGGTTTCTGTTGTTGGGCGCAGCCTGGGAAGGATTGCCGGTGAAAAGCTATTAAAAAAACACCCATTTTTGATGGAAACCCATGGTTATAAATTCGGAGATTTTGGTGCAATAGTAGCCGCGGCATCACTCGCTCATGATATTGGGAATCCGCCATTTGGTCATAGTGGAGAAAAGGCAATTGGGGAATTCTTTAAACACGGGGAAGGTAAAGGATACCAATCACTTCTATCCCAAAAGGAGTATCAGGACATAATTGATTTTGAGGGTAATGCAAATGGGTTTAAGTTACTCACAGAATCACGGGAAGGGGTCCTTGGCGGACTCCGATTGAGCTACGCTACCTTGGGGGCGTTTATGAAATACCCTAAGGAATCTCTTCCGAAGAAACCAACAACTCACATAGCAGATAAAAAATTTGGTTTTTTCCAGTCAGAAAAGGAATTCTTTAAAGAAGTAGCTGAGGAACTGGGACTTCTTTGCACAAGTACAGGGGCTGACATTGCCTATTCAAGGCACCCTCTGACTTATTTGGTTGAAGCAGCCGATGATATCTGTTATACTATTATTGATTTTGAAGATGGAATAAACCTGGGATTGATCTCCGAAGAATATGCTTTGGAGTACTTGATTAAACTGGTTAAAGACACTATAAATACGAAAAAGTACAATTCATTGACCATTATGGCCGACAGGCTCAGCTATCTAAGGGCTTTAGCAATTAATACGCTTATTACTGATGCTGTATCAGTTTTTCTGGAAAATGAAGAAGCGATCATAAAAGGCGAATTTGAGGTTTCACTTCTGGACCGTAGTCACTATAAAGCGCAAATTGAGGACATTATTCAATTAAGTGTTAACAAAATATATTGCTCACCGGGGGTTATAGAAAAGGAAATTGCGGGATATAAGATTATCTCTGATATTCTGGAGGTTTATACAAGGGCCCTGGTCAGACAAAAAGAAGGTAAGCCCACGAACTATGATAAGCTCTTAATAGAAACCTTGCCGCATGCCTATAGAAATACAGAAGGCTCAATTTATTCTGTTTTGTTAAATTCCTGTTGTTTTGTAGCTAGTCTTTCAGACAGCGCAGCTGTTCATATACATAACAAAATAAGCGGAAAACAACTCTAAAAACTATACGCCAAGCCAATTGCCAAAACCTGTCTGAATTGGATTTTGGGAACTCCGGGATCAATTACATTGCCAGTGTCTGAAATTACTTGGTCAAAACGTATGTCATCATCATAAATAACATGAGTTCCTAAATTGGCCTCAAATAAGTTGTTTACCTTAAATGTGAAATTCAATTCCCAATCTATATCTATATTACCAAAACGCCTTATGTAATCTGTAAAAAGACTTAGACGATGATTCATAATTATATTAGTGGCTATCTCTTTCTCCCAGGTATTCGCAACCAGGATCCCGAACTCAATGAACTTTTTTTCACCTTTTTTTATGATATTTCCTGCTGTATCATATTCTGCTCTTTTAACCCCAAAAGCGCCTTGGTTTGCAAGTGTTTGATCCTGGACAAAAGTTGCTTTAACAGTTGTTGGAGATAAATAAAGGTTGAATTTTTTTCCTTCGTGAGCAAAGGAAGGTCCTCCACCAAAGTATAAATATCCGGGAGCCATAAATCTGGAGATGGGGTTGTCTGTGTCCGGGTAATTAAAACCGTCTGTAAATTGCGTATTAAATTTAGTATTTATTGAATAATACCATTTGTTTAAAGTATCCTGGCGATAGCCAAAAGTAGAGGTAAGCCTGATTACATCCTCTGTTTTTCTTATCTCCCTGCCTTCCTGTGCATTAATGCCATACCTGAGAATTAACTCGTTATTCCATTTTATGAATCTAAATTTGTAGTTTCTTCCAAATTCCATATTAGCTATACCGGAAGCTGCATTTTCACCACCCGCATTCCAATTAACAAAGGCCACTTGACTAATATTTAGCCCTAATTTATTTTCCTTTACCCAAAATGAAGGGATTATGAAGGGTTTATAAGGTTCACTGAGGACTTTGGTCTGATTAAAGGAAATAACAGGATTGATAAAACGAACTCCTCTGGGTACCGCTTTTATTTTGTATTGAGTGGCCCTGATGACAATGGTATCAATTTTTGTGGTATCAACAGCTATCTCTGAGGGAATAGTGTCCTGAAGGTATGCATAAGAAGAGGATAATAACAATAACCCAAATAAAATTAATCTTCTTTTCATACTATAATTCCAATAATTCTATAATATGTTTTTTAATGGACAGGACATCAATATGTGCCATTTTATGCAATTGTTCTACTGTTCCGTGTTCAATGAAAACATCATCTATTCCAAATATCGAAATAGAGAGGAGGTTATTTAAAGTATTTCCAAATTCTAATACGGCACTGCCAAATCCTCCTATTTTGCAACCATCTTCTATTGTAACAATATGCTCATAGGTCTCAAATATAGAGCGCAATAATTTCTCATCCAGAGGTTTAACAAACCGCATATTATAGTGGCCTATTTTTCCTGGCATATTCAGATCCTCGATAAGCTTGGAAATAGTGTTCCCGATGTGTCCAATTGATAGTATAGCAATTTTATTTCCTTTGATCAATTCTTCAGCGACGCCAATTTCCATTTTTTGGAAAGCTTGTTTCCAATTAGTAGTAGTAGCACGTCCTCTGGGGTAGCGAATAGCAATGGGTCCTGAAAGATCATCTTGAATGGTATACATAATATTGCGGAGTTCCGACTCGTTCAGGGGTGAAAAGATGATGA
>CBDTVT010000151.1:0-7319 GCA_965364275.1 uncultured Eudoraea sp.
AATCCCATAGATTATTACACAGAGGTGTAGACTCAGTTATAATTGGGTAACTCAAAGGTGTCTGATAGCAAGATGCCGAGCTTATAAAAATATATTGCCCGGTTTTCCCTTTGAAGAGGGCAATATCCCTCTCAATATCTGCCGGTGTAAAGGAAATCCAGTTAGCCACAACATCCCAGCTGTGAGTTCTCAGTTCTGACAAACTAGAGGAATTGTTGATGTCACCTAAGATAGTTTTTACGCCTTTTATTTCAACCTTGTTTATCCCTCGGTTCAGGTGATACAACTCTATCCCCTTTGAAATAGCTAATCTGCTAGACGCACTGCTAATATTTCCTGTACCCCCTATAAATAATACCTTCATATATTTTTCTAAAGAATTACAAAGTACTGAATTATCCAGAACAGTCAATACTTCTGCTAAATAAAAATGTTAGGTAGATTTTATATTAGTTACTCCAGGTGATAGAAGGCATTTATATTCAATATTACGCATTAACGTCTAAACGATAAATCCTTACCTTAGGGTACTTAATAATGAATCTGTCGCTGTAAATGATGAATCTCAAGAGACGAACAAAACAAGTTAAACTTCTTAAAAATAAATTTAAACCATGCTATCACTTTATAAATAGCAATTTTATTTCTAATCGTAACCATACAACTTCGTTTCTTACCTTCCTATTTGTAATTATTGGGTTTACAGGCTGTTCAGGAACCTCCGAGAAAACCTCCATAGAACCAAGACCTAATATATTACTATTAGTAGCCGATGACCTGGGATATGCAGATCTGGGTTGTTATGGAGGGGATATTGCAACTCCAAATATCGATGGCCTGGCATCAAGTGGCATCCGGTTCAGCAGGTTTCATACTGCGCCTATGTGTGCACCTACAAGGGCTATGCTTTTAACAGGCAATGACAACCATATTGCAGGAGTAGGAAGGCAGGCATTAAGCACACAGGTTTTTGGCTACGAGGGTTATATAACAAATAGAGTGGCTACTATTCCTGCTTTGCTAAGAAAGGATGGTTACCACACCTATATGGCTGGTAAATGGCATCTGGGTAATGGCAAGGAGGCCAACCCGCACCAAAAAGGTTTTGAACACTCCTTTGTTCTGCTAGAAGGTGTTGGAAATCATTATAACAGCCAGGGATTATTTAAAGGTATTCCGGTTTCGCATTATACAGAAGATGGCAAACCCACTAAATGGCCGGAAGGTTCATATTCCACAGATCTTTACACTGATAAACTCATCGAATATATTGATCAGAACAAAGATGATAAACGTCCATTTTTTGCCTATGCAGCATATACCTCTCCCCATTGGCCGCTGCAGGTCGATGAGGCTTATTGGAAAAAGTACGAAGGCAGATATGATGAAGGTTATGATAAATTAAAAGAAGAAAGATTGCTAAGTCTTAAAAAGGCGGGGATGATCCCCGAAAATGCGGTCTTACCTCCTACCCATCCCTCATTAAGGCCCTGGAATTCTCTTTCGGAAAATGAGAAAAAAATAGAATCGCGAAAAATGGAACTCTACTCTGGAATGGTAGATAATCTGGATGTGAATATTGGCCGTATCGTTCAGCATTTAAAAGATATCGGTGAGTACGAAAACACCCTGATTATTTTTATGTCGGATAATGGGGCAGCTGGTGAAGACTATTATAATAATCCAGGTATCCGACCTTATATCAATCCCTATTTTAATGATAAATATGAAACCATGGGCGAAGCAAATTCTTTGATTTCCTATGGCCCCCAATGGGCAGAAGCCGGTTCTTCACCCTTCAGATATTACAAGGAATATGCCACTAACGGTGGTATCATCGCGTCTATGATTATAACTGGCCCCATGGTAGAACAGCAAAATATAATTGCAAATGACTTTCTAACGGTTATGGATATTGCTCCTACGCTTTATGACCTAGCCAAAATAAGCTATCCTCCGGAACTTAACGGGAATTCATTATTCCCTTTAAAGGGAAAATCACTACTACCATATATTTCAGGGAAAGCAAATACTATACATACCAACGATTATGTTTTTGGTTTGGAGCACAGTGGAAATACGATGCTAAGAAAGGGGCAGTGGAAAATAACAAATTTCAGCGATCCATTTAGTTTATCAGCATTTGAACTCTATAATCTCGATGAAGATCTGGGTGAAATGCATGATTTAAAAAGTACAAACCCTCAAAAATACCAGGAAATGTACCAGGAATGGACCATTTTTGCCAGTGAAATAAAAGTCCAGTTACCCGGCATTAACTACGATTAATCTTTGGAAATCTCATGCGCTGAATTCCACTCTTTTTATTGCAAGTGGCAAGATTTATTCGCCACCTTATTATGAACCCTCCTTTTTGGGTTTAGGAGGCAGTTTGAATTCCTCTGGTTGGGGATCTATAGGTTCTAATTTCTTTCCCTGTAAACCCGGATGATCTTCGGGAATAAAATTTGATCTAAATTGCCAGTAAGCCAGAGGCATTGGTGAAACTGGTTCCCCATCAGAATGATGAATATTCCCGCGATATGGATTCAGATATTCCCAGACAATTTCTCCATCAGGGGTAACTTCTAAAAAGCGGCCTTTGGGCCCTTCATTGATAAACGTATTTCCATTTTGCATCCGCTGTGCGCCTGATATAAAGCTTCCATAAAAAGAAAGTGTATCGTGGGCTATATACTTCCAAACAGGTTCCTCCGGTCCAAATTTACCGTCTTCCCCCTTTAGGTAGTTACCATTATTATCCGTTGGGGGTTTTAATTCGATTACTGCCGAATAATCCAGACTATCCGGACCCATTGGAACATCATTATTAAAGACTGTAAGATGGCCTGCGCCGGGTAAGCCTTTCTCAATCCATCGTACATCGTGCTGACCAAACAATTTCTGATTAGTGGAATCTCCCTGGTTATAATTTTCAGGGTTTCCCCATCGGTATAAAAAGTCCCCACCATGGCCCATTTTGCCACCAGTGTGGCCAGCAGCTTCTTCCTTGGTTGTACTGTGGTCAATAATGAAGATTTCATCTAATCTTGGGGAGCTAAAGACAATTTGATCCAGTTCGGGATTGTAGTTAATAGCATTTACATGATGTACATCAGCACCTCTGTTTTCAACGGTTTGGTTTCTCCATGCTCTTTTTAATTTATGCAATACCGCCATACTATCATGGGAAATAAGAGGTGGTATTTCCCCGTTTTTATTAAAGTCAAGAAGTTCGGGATGTGCTGTGACATCCCCATAGTTATCCTTAGTTTCATCATAATCCTGTATTAAATGATCCCAGATATGCCATTCCCACACAATTTCACCGCCGCTTTTACCTTTGGGTTTTATTTCAACTATTTTATCAGGCCAAAGCCCGGCTTTTGGAGTAAATTCAGGCTTTCTCCCAGCCTGTAAAACTTCTTCCGCGGTCTTTGCTTCCCACGCAATAGTGAGAATATTACCATTTGGCAATAAAGCTATATCATGATGTGCAAGATATTCTTCAGTGGCGTATTCAAAATCCCATAGCATTTTACCGTCCCAGCTAATTTTTTCAAGTCTTCCGGCATTGCCTCCACCACCAAATACCGGAAAATCCGGATCTACAGACTGTAGAGTGAGAGAACCATCATCATTTAAATAAAAACTATTTACCTCATAATTCCCTTTCCATTCTTGAACCACCTTCCCCTTCCGGTTAACAAGGTAAGTAGAAGCAGAATTAGACGGCCTGAATATCACATACCCGGGAGCAAGACCTTCAGTAGTTTTTGTTAAACCACGTGGTATATAAAGTCCGAACATATTACGATCCTTTTTATCGGGTTCATCAGCTATTGGTTTTTTATCAGTGCAATGGACAAGGGTCCCTGTTAAAATAAGAGCAATTAGATAGTTTAGAAATTTTTTCATGCTTTGCTGGTTGTTTGAAAGTTGGTATCTGACATAACTAATATTAAAAAACATCAATCAGTATGTGGATGTCTAAAAATAAACTAAAAATCGAATTCAGTAGGGATATGGGCATACTATTTTCCGCCCTGCCTAGTCCTTGATAATTTAAACTTTACACTGATTAGAGTTTATTTTTTATTAGTTATCTTACAATAAAGTACTTAAGATCAATGAATACTATCCTTTACAATTTTTCCATCATTATTTTAATGATCTCATGTTCACCAAAGCAGGAATCTATGAAACATATATTTTATTTACACGGTATGATTATAGAAGTACAAGGGATTAAAGCGGTAAGCCCGCAATTTGGGCCCTATGAATATACCACCATTGTTGATTCACTCATGGCAACAGGTGCGAAGGTTCACGCGGAAGTTCGCACGGAGAAAACCGATTTTAACGAATTTGGTAAAAAAGTATCAAAACAAATAGACGATCTTATAGCAAAAGGAGTGGCACCTTCAGATATTACAGTAATTGGGGCATCCAAGGGAGGTATGATAGCCATGTACATTTCCGATATGAATGTAAATAAGGTGAATTATGTGCTTTTGGGTTCGAGTAGTGAATTTACCAGGAAGACTTTTGACTGGAACCTGCATGGAAATATATTAGGGATCTACGAAAAATCAGATACTATTGCCGGCGACAATTACCAATACTGGATAGATAAATCTACAAATGCCTCGAAATTTGAACAGCTTCAGATAAATACAGGACTCGGGCATGGGTTTTTGTATACGCCAAATAAAGCCTGGCTGAATCCGGCGAAGGAATGGATGACTCAACCCGATTAAACTTAGATGATCGTTTTGCCCTTCATCAATGGAAGTAATAAAACCAAAAAAACATTGTATTACTGGAATGTGATGGAAAGAAGTTATTTTTATTAACTTAAACTAACTCTTAACCTTATGAGGTATAAATATCTATATTATAATGCAATACATTCAAGATCTTCTGCTATAATAATCTCCCCTTTAAAGTTTTCCTTTACAAGTTTTATGTTTGAGCTTATCTCAAAGAGACTAAATTCTTTGGCACGTACATGGGTAGAATCTAATTTCATCAAATGACTTAAAACCACTCGTTGAATACCAGATTCCTCAGCTACTGTTCCTACTTTGCTTGGTTTGGCATGAAGGTTTGTAAATGGTTTGTCGGCTTCTTCAGAAATGGCCAAATGCAATACCAGAAGGTCTGCTCCCTTTACAAAATCGATAAAACCAGGACTATCAAGAGTTTGATCTGCTCCAAAAGCAATACTCTTGTTTTCTATTGTCACCTTATAAGCTAGCGTAGGTTTATTGGCATGGTTTACCCCAATAGCAGTTACTTCGAGTAGTTCATCCTTATAGACCGTTGTTATAGAATCTTTTTGTGGAAAAACTTCAATAGCATTGATTCTGGTAAAAGCATCTATAGGCGCTGCCATGTCATTAATAGCGGAAAGGAATCCTTTAAGTCCGTCAGATCCTTCGCCTACCGGGCCGGAAACGTTTAATGGAGCCGGCCTGCTTGAAAATATGTCGGACCAAAGTAAGGCTGGTAGCTCAGAGGCATGATCCGGATGAAAATGACTTATACCCAGAAACTCAATATCTCTTATATGTACTCCTGCCTGTTGCAGTCTCAGATATGTACCCCCACCAGCATCTATCATCGCCACCGGATTGCCATTTAACCAAACCAGATAGCCTGTTGAAGCTCTGCCATCTCCGGCAGCAGGCCCTCCTGAGCCCAGAATTTGAAGGATAACACCCTCTTTAGCACATGGGCTATCAATCACTACAGGACCCTGTTCCGGTTCAATTTTTGGATTTGTATTACAACCTATGGTCAGAGATAATAAAATCAGAAGTATCAGAAAGTTTTTCATAAGAATAGATTTTGGTTGACGTAGATTAGATTACTTTATCTGATGTACCTTATCAAATAATAATAACTCGGGGGTTAAGCCTATTTTACGGTAAAACTAGACTCTTACAATAAAGATAGCGAAACATATATAAAAGTATTAACCTATATATGCTAGTGAAAAACATTGTGGGATCAAGCATGTCATTATTTTGATATCTTTAGAAAATGAATTTTATTGAAAACCCGGTTTATGTTTTAGGGGTATTGTGTTTAATGGTGATCCTGGCAGATTACACCTCTAAAACAAGATTTGGTAAAAAGCTTGGAGCGGCATTATTAGTGATACTTTTTACAGCGGTTATCGCTAACCTGGGATTAATTCCTTCAGCATCAAATTCCATTCCTTTATATGATGGTATTTTTACCTATTTAGCCCCTATTTCTATATTTTATTTATTGTTGGGAGTTAATCTTAGTTCTATAAAGAAGGCCGGAGCCCCAATGATTATACTATTTTTAATAGGTTCGCTGGCAACCACTCTGGGTATTCTAATTTCCTGGTATCTTATTGCCCCTCAGGAAGTACTGGGTGAAGATGGAAAAATTATCGCCGGTATGCTAACAGGAACCTATACTGGAGGTAGCGTCAATTTTAACGCAGTAGCCCTGGAGTATGATTTTCAGGAAAGAGGAATTCTGTATGCCGGCACAATTGCTGTTGACAATGTAATTACAACCTTATGGATTATAGTCACTTTGTCCTTCCCTGCCATATTAAGAACATTCTGGAAAGATAAAAAGGTGAAAACATCCAATGAAACTATAGATGCAGAGGATAAAGAACAACTCAATTTTCGTTCTCTAATCTGGTTGCTTTTTCTGGGGATTTTCGCATACTACATATCTGAATTAATAACTAATCTTTTCCCTAAAATCCCTTCAATCTTAACCCTTTCCACCATAGGAATTTTACTGGCACAAACCCGTTTTGTGCATGGCTTAAAGGGAAGCCACTTCCTCGGATTGTATCTCGTTTACATATTTCTGGCGGTAATTGGAGCATATTGTGAAATTAGTTCGGTAATAGAACTTAAGGAGGTTGGACTTACTTTATTGCTATTTGCTTCAATTGCGGTATTTCTACACGGGATCCTGGTAATTCTATTAGGCAGTTTTATTTACCGGGATTGGGAAATGATTTCAATAGTAAGTCAGGCTAATATTGGCGGAGGCACTACTGCTATAGCACTTGCCGAAACCTTTGACAGAAATGAGCTCATCTTACCTGCAATCCTGGTGGGGACCTTAGGCAATGCACTAGGCACTTATTTAGGTTTTCTTGTAGTGTATTTATTGTGATACGCAATATGGTGGCAATTCCTAGTCCTAGTTTTATCTTCGAAAAATGCAATTAATAACCTTTTAAGCATAATAATTTTAAGATCATTCTACCTTTAAAATTGGTTTTAATAGTATTTTGACTACAAAATTTAGCA
>CBDTVT010000152.1:0-7281 GCA_965364275.1 uncultured Eudoraea sp.
CGGCGCGTATAGCAAGAAACACACAGATCTATCTTCAGGAAGAAACAAAAATCACCAAAACAGTCGACCCATGGGCCGGTAGTTATTATGTAGAATATTTGACGAATGAATTGGCCAAAAAAGCCTGGAATCTTATTCAGGAAGTCGAGGAGCATGGAGGAATGACTAAAGCAATTGAAGCTGGTATCCCTAAAATGCGGATTGAACAAGCTGCCGCCAAAAAACAGGCTCGTATAGACAGCGGACAGGATATTATTGTTGGAGTCAATAAATATCAGTTAGAAGAAGAAGAGGAAGATGAATTGCAGATTCTGGAGGTAGATAATGCAGAGGTACGAAGACAACAAATAGAACGACTAGAAACTTTAAAACAGGAAAGAGACAACGCAGAAGTAAAGCGTATTCTGAAAAAATTAACACAAGCTGCTAAAGATAAAACAGCGGCAAAATCAGTTCAAGGTGAAAACAATTTGTTAGCTTTAGCGATAGAAGCTGCCAGGGCTAAGGCCACTCTTGGAGAGATTAGTGATGCTCTGGAAGTTGCTTTTGGAAGATATAAAGCAAAAATTCAATCGTTTACAGGAGTGTACGCAAAAGAAATTAAGGACGACCAGAGTTTTAAAAAGGCAAGAGAATTGGCCGATAAATTTGCAGCGCAAGAAGGTCGAAGACCTCGGATTATGGTTGCTAAAATGGGTCAGGATGGGCATGATCGTGGTGCGAAAGTTGTCGCTACCGGGTATGCAGATCTCGGATTTGATGTTGATATAGGACCCTTATTCCAAACACCTGCGGAGGCAGCAAAACAGGCTGTGGAAAATGATGTTCATATTCTTGGCGTTTCTTCTTTAGCTGCAGGGCACAAAACCTTGGTACCACAGGTTTTGGAGGAGTTGAAAAAATATGGCAGAGAAGATATCATGGTAATTGTGGGAGGTGTAATTCCCAAACAGGATTATAAATATTTATTTGATGCCGGAGCAGCAGCTGTATTTGGACCAGGCACCAAAATTAGTGATGCAGCTATCCAGATACTTGATATTTTAATAGATTAATTGGTTAGGATACCGAGCCCAATTACCTAATTGCTTTACTTTAACCAACTTTAACGCTTTTGTCAGAGTTATTCACTTTGTGTTAACAAAATACTTTTTTGTGCATTGTAAATAATCGTATTTTTAACCCCTAACTTACTTCAATTATGGGCAAGATTATTGCTATTGCAAACCAAAAAGGTGGGGTTGGAAAAACCACCACCACAGTAAATCTGGCTGCCTCGCTGGGTGTACTTGAAAAAAAGGTGTTATTAATTGATGCCGATCCCCAGGCCAATGCTACTTCCGGATTAGGTATTAATGTAGATGAGATTCAAATTGGTACATACCAGTTGATGGAGCATACAAAGACAGCTGGAGAAACAATTATTCAGACTTCATCACCTAATGTAGATTTGATTCCTGCACATATAGACCTTGTTGCTATTGAAATAGAATTAGTAGACAAGGATGAAAGGGAATATATGATGAAGAAAGCCATTGGAGATTTAAGGGCGTTATACGACTATATTCTTATTGACTGCGCGCCTTCTTTAGGCCTGCTTACCCTAAATGCCTTAACAGCTGCAGACTCTGTAATTATTCCCATACAATGTGAATATTTTGCACTGGAAGGACTTGGCAAATTATTAAACACGATAAAAAGTGTACAAAGGATTCACAATCCTGAATTGGATATTGAAGGTATGTTGCTAACCATGTACGATTCCAGATTGCGACTTTCTAATCAGGTTGTGGAAGAGGTCAGGAAACATTTCTCTGATATGGTTTTTGACACTATAATTCAGCGCAATGTTCGTCTGGGAGAGGCCCCCAGTTATGGAGAAAGTATCATAAAATATGATGCCAGTAGTAAAGGTGCAACAAACTACTTAAATATGGCCAACGAACTATTGAAAAAAAATAGAGAGAAGGTATAATGGCGAAAGCAACCAGGAAACAGGCTTTGGGAAGAGGACTTTCTGCTCTGCTTAAAGATCCTGAAAATGATATTAATTCGGTATCGGATAGAAATGCTGATAAAGTTGTTGGTAATATAGTAGAACTAGATATTGACACTATTGAGGTAAACCCTTTTCAGCCCCGTTCTCATTTTAATGATGATACCCTTCAGGAACTGGCTTCCTCTATAAAAGAATTAGGAGTTATTCAGCCAATTACTGTAAGAAAATCTGACTTTAATAAATTTCAGTTAGTTTCAGGAGAGAGAAGGTATAGGGCTTCTAAATTAATTGGACTTAGAACAATACCGGCATATATTAGAATTGCCAATGACCAGGAGTCTCTTGAAATGGCGCTCGTTGAAAATATTCAACGCCAGGATCTGGATCCAATTGAAATTGCCCTTTCCTATAATCGTTTAATCAATGAAATAGGTTTGACCCAGGAAAAGTTAAGTGACCGGGTGGGTAAAAAAAGATCGACCATTGCTAATTATCTTCGCTTATTACGCCTGGACCCCATTATACAAACCGGAATGCGGGATGGCTTTATTTCTATGGGACATGGCAGGACTCTGGTAAATATTGACCAAAAAGAAGATCAAATTAGCCTTTATGAAAAAATTGTAAAAAACAGTTTGTCTGTTAGAGAAACGGAGCATCTTGTGAAGCAATATCATAAAGGGCCTATTCAAAAGAAGTCTTCAAACAAGTCGTCAGGAACAACAGAGTTAATAAATAATGGCGCGAAACATCTTAAACACTATCTTTCTGCCAATATAACAGTCAATTCCACAGGTGATGGTAAGGGTAAGATAAGCATTCCCTTCAGTTCAGAGGAAGATTTTCAGCGATTGAAAAAACTAATTACAGGTGAGTAAAAACCTTGTTTTCTTGTGTTTATTATTGTTTCCTGTACTTTTTTCTTTGGCCCAGGAAGGTCAAAATGAAAGTCCTCAGGATTCTGTCCTGCAAAATTCAAAAAAACAAAAAATTATTGTTGAAGGTAAAGTCGAAAAGAAGCGGATTAATCCCTTAGCTCCAAGTAAGGCCGCATTTTATTCTGCTGTTCTGCCCGGATTAGGTCAGGCCTATAACAAGCGTTATTGGAAAATTCCTATTGTTATTGGTGCCATAGGCGTCGGAATCTATGCCTATAAGTATAATGATGATCTTTATGATCGTTTCCGAACGGCATTTAAAAGAAGAAGAGCTGGTTTTACGGATGATGAATTCTATGATGTAAACGGGTCTGGAATAGTTCCTGGCACCCCGGACTTATCAGACAGCGCCCTGCAGGATGGGCAGGAACGTTATCAAAGAGATCGCGATCTGGCATTATTTATCACGCTGGCATTATATGCTTTGAATATTATTGATGCCAATGTGGACGCACATTTAAAACAATTTAATGTAGATGACGATCTTGGTTTGGATATTAAACCGTATCTCGAATATAACCCAATAGTTGGAGACCCTAACTATGGAGTGGCTTTAACCATTAAATTCTAAAATGTGAATATAGGTTTATTTGGATATGGTAAAATGGGGAAGATGATTGAAAAGATTGCTATCCAACGAAATCATTCTATAGTTGCTAAAGTAGATGTGGACACAAAAGAAGTTGACTATACCTCAATGGATATGGCAATAGATTTTAGTGGTCCGGACGCTGTTTTTAATAATATTAAGAGTTGTCTTGAACACAATGTTCCGATGATATCCGGCACAACTGGTTGGCTGAAAGATTACGACAAAGTGATTTCTTTATGTAAGGAAAAAAATGGGGCTTTTATTTATGCTTCAAATTTCAGTTTAGGCGTAAACCTGTTTTTTGAATTAAACTGTTATTTAGCAAAAATGATGAGCAAATTACCCCAGTACAATGTATCAATAGAAGAAACCCATCATCTGCAAAAACTTGATGCTCCAAGTGGAACTGCAATTACACTTGCTGAAGGTATTATTGAGAATTCTGATTATAAAGGCTGGCAAATGGACAAAACTGGAGACCAACATCTCCCTATAATTTCCAAAAGGATTGCGGATGAATACGGTACCCATGTTGTTTCTTATGAGAATTTAGCAGACGAGATAGTTATAAAGCACAAAGCGAACAATAGGGAAGGTTTTGCATTAGGTGCAGTTGTTGCTGCGGAATGGCTAAATGGAAAAAAAGGTGTCTTCACCATGAAGGATGTGTTAAACCTGGGTTAATTTTGGTAACAAATCGGACGAAATAACGTCTGAAAAAAATATATATAAGAGTATGAATAGTACAAATTGGATAATCTTTATTTTAGTTATACAAGTCATTCATTTTTTAGGGACCTGGAAGCTATATATTAAAGCAGGAAGAAAACCTTGGGAAGCTGCTATTCCAGTATATAATGCCATTGTATTAATGCAAATTATAAGAAGGCCTAAATGGTGGGTAATACTTCTTTTTATTCCCATAATTAATCTTCTGATGTTTCCTGTAATTTGGGTTGAAACTATACGAAGTTTCGGTAAAAATAGCCTTCTTGATACGTGGTTGGTTATCCTAACCCTTGGATTTTATATTTACTACATTAACTATGCCGAGGATGTTACTTATATTGAGGACAGAAGTTTGCATCCAAAAAGTGGGTTAGGAGAATGGGTAAGCTCCATTGTATTTGCTGTTGTGGCTGCAACCCTGGTTCATACTTATTTTATTCAGCCATATGTAATCCCCACAGGTTCATTGGAACGTACCCTAAGGATTGGAGACCTCCTCTTTGTGAGTAAATTTCACTATGGGGCTCGTGCTCCCATGACCACCATAGCAGCTCCAATGGTACATGATACAATTCCGGGCTTAGGTATAAGATCTTATCTGAAGAAACCTCAACTTCCTTATTTTAGATTACCTGGATTTGAAAAGGTTAAAAAAAATGATATTGTTGTTTTTAGCTGGCCGGCAGATACGGTTCGTGTCTTTTTTAAGAAGGAAGCAGGAGTAAAAAAACCAATTGATAAAAAATCCAATTATGTAAAGCGATGTGTTGGAACTCCTGGCGATACGCTATCCGTAATTGATGGTTTAGTATACATCAATGGCAAACTGCTTCAACTGTCAGACAGAGCTAAGCCTCAATATGATTATAATGTTTACTCACAGAAAGGAGTATCATCAAGGCTACTTATTGGTTTGGGAATAGATGAGTTTACAAGAAAATACTTGTCGGCTCCTTTAAACCAAAATCAATTTGATGCTATCAACAAATACCTCATAGCCGGAGGTCAAAATGCGAAGGGTGAAATAGAATTGATTACCGATGCAAGTGGAATTCCCCCAAAAGTTATTAGACAGACAGGACTTTCTTTACGGGAAGAAACAGGACGCCAGCGCACAGTGACACTTACCGACGAAATGTTGGAAGAATTAAGAAGTAATACTGATATAGATTCTGTTGTAAAAATAGTAGAAACCAAAGGTTTAAAAGGTTATAATATATTCCCGCATGCTCCTGACTATCCATGGAATAATGATAACTTTGGGCCTATATACATTCCACAACAAGGAGCAACTATTGCCCTAACTCCAAAAGTTCTTCCCCTTTATAAAAAGATAATTCGCGACTATGAAGGAAATACTGTCGGAGTTTCAGGGAATCAGGTAAGTATAAATGGACAGGTTACGGACTCCTATACCTTTAAGCAGGATTACTACTGGATGATGGGAGATAATAGAGATCACTCAGAAGACAGCCGCAGTTGGGGTTACGTCCCTGCCAATCATATTGTTGGCAAACCAATTTTTATTTGGCTTAGCTTTGATAATTTCAATAAGGGAATTACTCATTGGAAACCCAGATGGAATAGGATTTTCACTACTGTAGGAGGTGATGGCGAACCCCGGTCTTATTTTAAGCATTTCCTTATAGCGCTGGCGGCCTGGTTTATATTTGATTACTTTTGGAAACGTAGGAAGAAGCTTAAAAAGTAATTATTTATTTTTTTGGATGGAATAAAAACACAAATTGATGAACTTGCTACTCCATCCTACCTACTTACCTGATATTGCAACTTATGCAACTCTTGTGCAAAATAAAATAATCTGGGAAGTCTGTGACAATTATCAAAAACAAACCTATCGAAACCGGGCCTTCATTTGTACAGATCAGGGAAAATTTATGTTGAATATTCCAATTAAACATGTTGGCGGCAAGGAGGGCAGACAAAAGTATAAAGATGTAAGGTTGGATAATGATTACAGATGGCAGCGTCAACATTGGAGAACGCTTCAAACTGCATACAGGACATCTCCTTTTTTTGAATATTACGAAGATGATCTGGCTCCGCTTTTTATGAATAATTACTCATATTTATTGGATTTTAATCTTAATGCAATAGATATAATTGCCAGTTGCCTGCAATTCAATAACACCACAAGGCAAACTGATGTTTATGAGCTAAATCCGAAAGCCGTTTTTGATGCCAGGTTTTTGGTACATGCCAAAAAAACAATTAATATGAAGCAAAAGAGCTATATGCAGGTTTTTAATGCCAGGCATGGTTTTATTGAAAATTGTAGTGTTCTGGATTTGTTATTCAACGAAGGTACTGCCAGTCTTGATTATTTAATGAATCAAAATCTCGATTTTCTGAATGCTTAGATTCGTGCTTCATTACGGCTTTCATTTTTTAATTCCCATCGCTGTTGGTCTTATATTTTTTAAAAACAATAAAATATGGATTATCCTTATTCTCCTTTCAGGAATATTAATTGATTTAGATCATCTAATTGCCAATCCCATTTTTGATTCCGGGAGATGCAGTATTAATTTCCACCCCCTTCATTCCTATTGGGCCATTGCGGTTTATATCTTGCTGTTTATTTTTAAGAAGACAAGAATAATTGGGCTTGCCTTACTCATTCACATACTGGCAGATTTGATTGACTGTTACTTCTTGTTGTCAGAGTCGAATTGACGTCAGTACAGGGTAGTGATCAGATAGTTTTAGATCAAAGTTTTGATGGGTCATTACTTGCATGGTCTTATCCGCTAAAATAAAGTCGATACGAAATGGAACAACCTTTAAGTCAAAAGTTTTTCCAAAACCAGTACCTTTCCCGTCAAATGTATCTTGCATTTCCCCTTTGGCAATTCGATAAATATTTGAAAATGGTGTATTGTTGAAATCGGTACATACTATTTGTCTTAATGGAGATTCTTTTCTGTGCTTATCAAATATTTGCACCTGCTCTTCTTGTTTTACGAAGGTTTTTCTCATTTTACCATAAGCTCTAAATACGC
>CBDTVT010000153.1:0-7252 GCA_965364275.1 uncultured Eudoraea sp.
AAAAGTGAAATTAAGTTGTGCGCCTACCCTGGCGTTATCACGGGAAAAAAATTGAATGTTTTCAGAATAAACCCCATCCTTTGAGGTGTAAGTTCCACCTCCTGTGCCGGAAAATTTAAAAGTTTCCGTGTCATAGGCAATCCATTGAAAATATCCATCCGATAAAAACTTCATTGTTTTTCGCGAATTACCTTCTCCGCGTCTTTCCTGACCTTCATCGGGGCCACGAGTTGCAAAAAGCCATTTGCCATCCAATGGCTGCTTAAAATCAGGGTCTTTCTTAAAGTTTAGATTATTATCTCCAATTAAAACCAAACCATCTTCAACAATTTCTATAGGTAATTCAACAGATGTGGTAGTATCTTCCTCATAATTAGAATTAAATTCGAGTTTCACAGTTAAGACATTATTCTCTAGTTTATAAAAACCACCAACGGTTTTAACAAACCCTGGGGGCGATTCAGTATAAATTGTATGAATAAAATAAGTGTTGTCAAATTTTAGTTCATGAGTAAGGCTGAGCCCGTTAACACTATCCTGTGCATGATAAACCCCGGGAGAGATCTGAGCCTGCATAATTACTATAGAAAATACCGAAAAGAAGAGAAAAATCCATTTCATAATTGATTCTTTTAAGGTTTAAAAATACGGATAATTCCTTTGTAATGAGCCATTTGTCTTAAATAGCTAATGAGTGTCTAAAAACTTTGAGAAGGCAGGTGCTTTAACATTTCAGCCGTAGTATTCTCAAGGTTAAACTTCGACTCCCAACCCCAATCTTCCTTTGCTTTAGAATCATCAATGCTTCGTGGCCAAGTTTCTGCAATAGTTTGCCTAAAATCCGGATTATAGGATACTTTGAAATTTGGGATGTGTTTTTTTATGCTAGCGCTGATATCGGCTGGTGAAAAACTCATTGCCGCCAGATTGTATGAGGATCTCACAGTTATTTTTTCAGGATTACAATCCATAAGTTTAATGGTAGCCCTGATGGCATCATCCATAAACATCATGGGAAGTTTTACATCCTCATTCAGAAAACAAGTATAGCTTGCCTTTTTGAGGGCCTCATGATAAATTTCAATAGCATAATCCGTAGTACCTCCTCCGGGCAGGGTTTTCCAACTAATTAATCCCGGGTACCTTACACTTCTCACATCCACCCCAAATTTATGGTAGTAATAGGAACACCATCTTTCACCGGATTGCTTGCTTATGCCGTAAACGGTGCTGGGTTCCATTACTGTAATTTGAGGGGTATTATCTTTTGGGGTGTTTGGGCCAAATACTGCTATACTGGAAGGCCAGAAAATTTTTTCAATTTTTCTTTCTTTGGCCAGATTCAGTACGTTGAAAAGTGAATTCATATTTAAATTCCATGCCCTATCAGGAAATTTTTCAGCTGTTGCACTCAACATAGCGGCCATTAGATATACTTCCTCAATTTCATGGTACAATACGACATCCTCTATGGCTTCATAATTGGTAGCATCAAGTAACTCAAACGGCCCGGAGCTCATCAAACTATCCGTGCCTTCACGAATATCACTGGCAACTACTTGTTCATTGCCGTACAATTCACGTAAGGCCAGGGTCAGTTCTGTACCAATCTGCCCACAGGCTCCTAAAATAAGGATGGATTTTTGCATAGATAGGGAGTAAATATAATTCCTTGGTAAAGATAGCTTTTATTAAAATTTGTACATTCGTCTTATGAGAAAATTGTTTGTTTTTGGGTTAACATTCTTACTCTTGTTTTCCTGTGGCAACAATCAAAGGACTGAACAGAGTATTGAGACAGACGAGCTGGAATTTGATGTTCAGAAACTTCCCAAAAAATCAATATTGAATAACGGAGCCAAAGCAATTCTTGAGACATGGGCAGAATTTAATGACCTGGATATCGCTTTTGATGGACTTTACGCTGTTAAAAATAATGAGGAACTTATTCTGCTTATTGATGAGTTTATAGAAAAACAAAATGCACTGGCGGCTTCCACATACCCTGAAACTTTTGATAAACCACAGGTAAAAAGTCGGCAGAAAGTTTTTAAAACTTATATTTTAAAAGTAAAGGCAACCCTTGAATACCGTAAGAATCCATTGAAATCAACTATAGAAATGGTCAATGCATTTAATGACCTGCGCAATCAATTCAATGTGATGGTAAATTATAATTTTGACACAAAAATGATTTTAGATGAATAAGCTATTAGTGATTATCATTATGGTATGTGCCGGGCAATTGATTGCCCAGGAAGATGAGAGGAAGGAAGTAAATGAACTTATTAATAAATGGCATAAGGCGGCATCTGAAGCCGATTTCGAAACTTATTTTGGGATCCTTGCCGATGACGGAGTTTTTATTGGAACCGATGCATCAGAAAATTGGCAGAATGATGATTTCAGGGCATTTTCAAAACCTTATTTTGATCGAGGCAAGGCCTGGAGTTTTACTACCATTGAACGAAATATTTACATTAATGAATCAGGAAATTTTGCCTGGTTTGATGAATTATTGGATACCCGTATGGAAATTTGCAGAGGATCGGGTGTGCTTTCCAAGGAAGATGAGAAATGGAGGATAAAACACTATGTACTTTCCATTACTATTCCTAATGAAGATGTAGATCACGTTAGTGAACTGAAGAAAGAAAAAGATAGCTTATTCATGTTAAATAAGAAACTCCGTTAGTACTTGGGTTTATAGTGTGATTAGGCGTTAAATTATTATATTATGAAAATGAACAGAATTTTTCTCCCTTTTATTTTTCTATTTATAGTATTTGTGGGTTGCAAAACGGAACCCAGGGAGCAGCAAATAGATTATTATGCATCGCCCTTATTTAAGGATGTGCAAATGCAGGCTTTGTTTGAAGATTCCAAAACTTTTGTAGATCTGGTTCCAAAGGAATCTTATTACGCACTTAACAAGAAATATGAAATGGAAAGGCAAGATGAGAATTTTGACCTTAAAGCGTTTGTTGCGGAAAATTTTAGCGATAAATCTACGGCCACACTGACCTTTACAACGGACACAACCCATACTATGTATGAACATATTAGTAGTATCTGGGGTAAATTAACAAGGGGACCGGATTCTGTAATTCCCTATTCCTCAAGAATATCCTTGCCTAATGAATATGTTGTTCCCGGAGGGAGATTTAAGGAAATATATTATTGGGACAGTTATTTTACTATAGAAGGTTTGTTAGTGGATAATCAGGAAGGTATTGCCAGGAACATGGTTGATAATTTCGCTTATTTAATAGATACCCTGGGCTTTATCCCCAATGGTACCAGGAACTATTATTTAAGCCGTTCACAACCGCCTTTCTTTACACTTATGGCAACCGCACTTGCCCGTAAGGACAGTATGGTTTTAGCAGAATTTTTACCGATGATTGAGAAGGAGTATAATTTTTGGATGGCCGGTAAAGATATTATTGAGGAGCCATATGAGGCTAACAAGTATGTAGTTAAAGTAGGAGATGAATCATTCCTCAATAGGTATTGGGACAGTAGTGTTACACCACGCCCTGAAAGCTATAAAGAAGATTATCATTTAGCGGATGACCTTGCAACGGAAAAAGAGAAAACGGATCTGTATGTCAATTTAAGGGCAGGAGCGACTTCCGGCTGGGATTTTAGCAGCCGTTGGTATGCCGAGGAAGATTCCTTTGGGTCAACCAATACCGCAAATATATTAGCTGTAGATCTCAACTGCCTGCTTTATTTTATGGAGAATCAAATAGCTAAGGGATATAATTTAAAAGGGGATAAGCAAGCTGAATCCCTATACAGGGAAAAGGCATCAAAGCGGAAAGAATTGATTCAGGAAACTTTTTGGGTTGAAGAGAAACAATTTTTTATGGATTTTGAGTTTAAAACGAAAAGTAACACAGATGAATTCACATTGGCAGCTACTTATCCTTTGTTCTTTAATATTGCTACGAAAGAACAGGCTGAAGCGGTAAAAGAAAAACTTATTATGGAGTTTTTAAAAGATGGCGGACTTCTTACTACTTTAAAAAATACAGGGCAACAATGGGATGCACCAAACGGATGGGCACCATTGCATTGGATGGCTGTTCATGGGTTACTCAACTATGGATATAAAGAAGAGGCTCTGGATATAATGAAAAGATGGTTGGCAATTAATGAGAGGGTCTATGAAAATACGGGTAAGATGATGGAAAAGTATAATGTGGAGGATACTAGCTTACTCTCCGGAGGTGGCGAATATGAGACCCAGGATGGATTTGGATGGACCAACGGTGTGGCCTTAGGATTTAAGGCCTTGGTTGACCAAATGGAAGAGCAGTAAAGTTTTCTTCTTCATAAAATAATTTTGGAGTACTTTGAAAGTTTGGCGTAATTTCAAGACTTATTAGATAGTAGTTTTCTGAAGACAGTTATTTATCATCATGGCCAAGTCGTTACTTTTCATACCAGACATTTCGGGTTTTACCAAATTCGTACAGACCACTGAAGTTGCACATAGCCAGCATGTTATTGCCGAATTGTTGGAAGTACTTATCGAGGCGAATACTCAAGAGTTGCAGCTGGCTGAGGTAGAAGGAGATGCCCTTTTTTTCTATCGCGAAGGAAAACTGCTTTCACAAGAAAAATTACTCGCCCAGATTGAAACCATGTTTACAGCATTTACGGGGCATCTCAAACTTTTAGAAACGAATAGGATATGCCCGTGTAATGCCTGTGCAACAGCTCCAAAACTGGAGTTAAAAATTGTTGCGCACTGTGGCGACATAGAATTTCTGGAGGTACAGGGCAATAGAAAACCTTTTGGGAAACAAGTAATAGAAGCACATAGGTTACTTAAGAATTCTGTTGAAAGTGATAATTACGTGTTAATAAGCAAAGAACTCTCTTCCGATATTGAGCTTCCCATTTATTATTACAGCAAAGTGTTCAGATTTAAACAGGGGAAAGACACCTATGACCAAAAAGAAGTTGAATATATATATTCTTTAATTGATAGTAGTAAACTAAATATAATTGAATATTCAACAGCCAAAGAGGTAGTATTTGATAAACCACCAGGCATTGTTTTTGACAGAGATTTTGCAATAGCTGCTGAATCTCTTATGGAGTATATTACCAACCTTTCATTTCGACATCTTTGGGTTCATGGGGTGGATAAATTTGAGTATAACGAAAATGAAGTTACCAGACTAGGTTCAGAACACGTCTGTGTAATAAATAATAAACATTTGAACTTTGTGGCTGTAAAGAAAAAAGTTAAACCGGGAAAATATGTTTATGGTGAAATGACCAAGAGTATTCCCGTTGCAGATACAGTATATCAATTTTACACTATAAGTCCAATTTCAAAAAATTCAAGCAACTTGAAAATAGAATTATATTGGGAATCAAAATCTTTATTAAAGAAACTAATAATGACACTCGTTGCTAAAAAAGTGTTGGTGAAGAACACCAAAAATGGGTTAGATTTACTATTTAAATTAACTGAAGAAAGGCGGGCTATTCCCTCGTCTTAATGAACTACTATTTAATATCCCATAGATCATAGCAATAAAAAAAGTGGACAGCAATAGCCCGCTTTAATACTATTCTAGCCAGATTACCTTAATTCTGTTTTTCGGCAGGTTCAACTTTCCTGGATTCCAGGGCCTGCTTACTTAGACTTGCCAGATTAAAATTAGGATCAATTTTTAGTGCTTCATCAATGGTAGCAATGGCCAGATCTATATCATCCTTATTCATATTGTATTGAACAAGACCTTTTAAATGATAAAAGGCTGCTTTTAGAGGTACTTCATATGGTTGCTGTCTTTCATAGAAAGCGTACTTCATATCATCTTTGGAGTTAAGAATACCATATTCAATATTGATATTGGCACCGGTGTTATCTCCTGTCTGAATCTTGAGATCTGCCAGTTCATATGCCAAATAAGCGTTGGGTATTCTGGAATATAATACCTCAAACTGTTCAAGGGCTCTTTTAGGCTGGTTCAAAGCTTTTAAGGAAATGGCCTTCACCTGGACTGCAAGATCAGAATCTGTATCGATCTTTTCAATTCCAATAGTATTTAAAGCCTGCAGGTGCTGATTGTTATTGGCATATACGTATGCCAGGGTATCTTTCCTTTCAATAGAAGGAGAAAGTACGTTTAAATGGGTTAACGCATTGATTATACCGCTGATATCGGACTGTTTTCTCATTTCCGTATAATATGCCTCATAATGCTTTTGAAGCTCTGAGTTGGTTTGTGCGTAACCGCCGTGAATGTATCCTAAACCAGTTATAAGAATAAATATAAACTTCTTCATTATCGTATAATTTTCGTGCGGCAAAACTAATACATTTTTTTTGGTCTATACATAAGGAAACTCTTAAAAGTCAATAAGATGGAATTTTTTTATGAATAACAATTTTTCTTTGACCCTTCCGGTGTTGTTATTTTGGTCCTGTTTCCGTAATAGCAGTCACCTAAAAAAAAAAGGATGCCCAAGGCATCCTTTTAGTATGGTGGTCATTAGTTCTGAATTACTTATGCCAGGGTTAATTCTTCTTCTTTTTTCGTATAAGAATTTAATAACCAGGCATAAAATGCAAGACTCCTGTTATCCTTGTCTATGCAGGATTTTAGAAATTCGCACAAGTTATTAAAAAACAGGTTTGTGTATAATGTAGGTAGTCTCAAATTAATTTTTTTAGGATCATAATCCTTTTCATTCATTACAATATCCATTGCTATCCTTTTCCTGTGATAATCAATAGAGACATCTGTGGCATTGTAATGATTCTTAACAATAGCCTTGTGCAGGCTCTGAAAGTTTTTGGTCATCTTGCATTTTGCACAACTACGGGAGATGAGACTTTCCAGTTCCATTAAAATCCTCCCCTTTAATTTTGTTTTTTCCATGACATTTTGGGATTTAATGTTTACATAAAGATACAGATTATCGATAAAAAGATGAAAATCAACGCTATAAATTAACCTTTTATCGATGTTTTTGTTGTAAAAGTGGTTATAGTTGTTGTGAAGTGCTATTTAATTCCAGTATAAAATGCAACATTATTATTAAGAAAATTCCTACTAAGTACTATTTTACCACTTTTTATGGGTTCGGGGTTCAGATATTGGGGTCTTGGAAGCATATTTTTATCTGCTAATTGGCAATAATAGTCTCTTTTCAATGGGTGATCCGGGTAGACACCGTTAAAGATTTGATCCCACCAATTATTTTTAAGCACTGTTTTTAT
>CBDTVT010000154.1:0-7242 GCA_965364275.1 uncultured Eudoraea sp.
TTGCCAATGCAGATTTTTTCTCTGGTTTTTCCTTTCCAATTCTTGCTGGAGATATTACAGAATTGGACAAGAAAATAGAGGGTATTGCAATTTCAAGAAATTTAGCAGAGCGCTTCTGGGGAGCAGATTGGGTTAATCAGGCTCTTGGAAGCAATGTGCATATTTATGACAATGGCGATTTTAACGTCATTGCAGTATATGAAGATTTCCCAAAACAGTCTACTATACAAAATGATTTCTACTATAGTTTTGACAAACATTTAAAGGAGAATGACTGGATGCTCGAATGGGGAAACAACGGCATGCAGGGAGCTTTCTTATTACGGGAAGATGCGGATTTAAAACAAGTCTCGGCCAAATTGGAAGAACTGTTTCAGGCCAACATAAAAGGGGTTAATAAAGAGGGCTGTTTTCTACAAAAATTTTCAGACGACCATCTTTATGGCCAATTTGACGAGAAGGCTCAGGTAAGTGGAGGTCGCATAGAATATGTTCGGATATTTACTATAGCTGCAATTTTTCTATTGCTAATTTCCTGTATTAATTTTATTAATTTATCTACCGCCTATGCTACTAAGAGATCAGGTGAAATTGGAGTTAGAAAGGTTATAGGAGCCAAAAAAAGTACGCTCATAACCCAATTTCTTGTAGAAACTACATTCATTACCTCTATTTCCTTTGCTGTGGCCTATATTTTTACGCTGTTGCTATTGCCGTGGGCAAGTGAATTTGCAGATAAGGAACTTAGTATTGATCTGTCACAGCCTGGAATTTGGCTGAGTATTATTGGGGTATTTATTTTTACCACCTTGCTATCAGGAATTTATCCTGCACTAGTCATTTCTTCATTTAAACCAATAGCGGCATTAAAGGGACAGGCACAGGAAAAAAGAAAAACTATTTCCTTCAGAAAGGGGTTGGTTGTTCTTCAGTTTGGATTAACCATTCTTTTGATTATTGCTGCAATTACCGTCAGATTGCAAGTAAACTACATCAACGAAAAAGATTTAGGAATAGCGAGAGATCATATAGTATCTATTCATCAGGATAAAGAAGTAACAGAAAAGTACGAAGTTCTGCACAATGAATTAATTGCTTCTAATGCCATCGAAGACGTTACCCTTGCCGGGCCGTCCCCATTAGATATTGGTGCATCAACAAGTGGAATTAACTGGCCGGGAAAATCAATAGAGCAAGAGAATATAGAGTTCGCATTACTTTGGACTGCCTATAACTTCCCTTCAGTTTTTGAAGTTCCCCTAAGCAGTGGATCTTATTACCGGGAAGGCAGTACAGATACGCTAAATATTGTACTGAACCAAAAGGCCATTGAAATAATCGGACTTAAGGATCCTGTTGGAAAAACCTTTGAACTTTGGGGGAAACCGAGACAGATTATTGGCGTACTTAAGGATTTCCATAACAGATCGCTCTATGAATCTATACAACCCACAATCTTTTTGTTAGACCCTAATGATGCCGGCATGATGTTCGTTAAAATAAAAGAGGGCAAAACAACAGAAGCTCTGGCCTCACTTAATTCTGTTTTTACCAAAATATTACCAGATGCGCCACTTCATTATGATTTTATAGACGAAGAATATGCAACACAATATAAAAGTGAAATATTAACGGGTGCGCTAACCTATTATTTTGCCTTTATTTCTATCCTGATTTCCTGTCTTGGCCTCTTTGGGCTGGCCACTTTTATGGCTAAGCAGCGCACAAAGGAAATTGGTATAAGAAAAGTACTTGGAGCAAGTTTGGGAAGTATAACAGCACTGATCTCCAAAGATTTTTTAAAGTTAGTGTTGGGGTCAATTTTAATTGCCTCGCCAATCGCGTATTATCTTATGGACAAATGGCTGCAGGACTTTGAGTACAAGATTAATATGGAGTTATGGGTTTTCGCTTTTGCGGGGATTCTAACGGCATTAATTGCTTTGTTCACAATTAGCTTCCAGGCCATTAAAGCGGGAATGGCGGATCCGGTAAAAAGTTTACGCACAGAATAAAAGAATCAATTAAAAACGGATAATCATGTTTAAAAATCATATTAAAATTGCCTGGAGAAGCCTAAAAAAGCAACCATTTTTTACCTTCCTAAACACCTTTGGTCTTGCTATTGGTATTGCCGGAGCCCTTCTTATTTCATTATATATCTATGATGAATTAAGTTATGATAAAATGTTTGCTGATGCAGATCGTATACACAGAGTTAATGCAGACATAAAATTCGGTGGCGAGAATCGCAATTTTGCAGTAACTCCTGCTCCAATGGCAGAAACCATAGATAATGATTTTTCGGAAGTTGAATTAACAACCCGATTCAGAACAAGAGGCAGTGTCTTAATAAGGAAAGTTGATACTGAGGTTAACATAAAGGAACAGCAGTCTACTTTTGTCGATTCTACCTTTTTTGAAATGTTTGGAATTGATCTTTTGGCAGGGGATTTAAAAACAGCCCTTAAATTACCGAATACGCTGATCCTGACCAAAACAGCTGCTGAAAAACATTTTGGCATCAATGAGGCCATAGGTCAAAGCCTTTTATTGAACAATTCAGAGACTTATACAGTGACTGGTGTAATTGATGACTTGCCCGATAATTCTTTCCTTAGAGAACATACTGTTTTTATGGCAATGGCCGGTTATGAAGATTCGAGGATTGTGAATTGGGGGAGCAATAACTATCAAACATATATTAAACTTATTCCTTCATCAAATATTGAAGATTTGCAAGAACCCTTACGGAATTTTTTGGGCAAATATGTAATTCCTGGAGTACAGCAATACATGCCCGGAATCACAGAAGAGCAGTTTAAGGCAGCGGGCAACCATTTAATATATAGTACTATACCTATGACGGATATTCATTTGAAATCTGATAGGGTGGCTGAAATAAGCGCTAATAATGATATTCAAAGTATTTATATCCTTTCTTTTATTGCTGTATTTATTATTGTTCTGGCATGTGTAAATTTTATGAATCTGTCAACAGCACATTCTCTTAAAAGAGCCAAAGAAGTAGGTATTCGAAAAACATTAGGTTCCAATAAAGGAGAACTTATCCGTCAGTTCCTTATAGAATCAGGTTTGGTTTCGTTTGGCTCTCTTTTGTTGGCATTAGTATTTGCAATAATTGCATTACCTTTTTTCAATGATCTGGCGGATAAAAATATTTCCATGCCATATACCAACCCGTTTTTCTGGTTGATTTTACTGGCTTCAGGAAGTGCTCTAGGGTTATTATCAGGTAGTTATCCGGCCTTTTTTATGTCTAAATTTATTCCGGTAAAAGTACTCAAAGGCGATACTGGCAGCCTTGGAGGGGGGAAGGTTCGAAATGCTTTAGTTGTTTTTCAATTTGCGATTTCCATTTTTTTAGTTGTAAGTACCTTGGTAGTTTATCAGCAATTGGAATATATTCAAAATAAGGACCTTGGTTTTTCTAAGGACCAGGTACTAATTGTTAATGATGTCTATACCGTTGGCGGTCAGGTATCATCCTTTAAAGAAGAGGTTAAAAAGCTAGGTTTTGTTTTAAATGCTACACTTAGTAGCTTTTTTCCAACACCTTCAAGCAGATCCGATAGCACTTTTGCACCGGTAGAAGGAGCAACAGACCAGGAGAATGCAGTAAGTATGCAAAGATGGGGAGTTGATTATGATTATGTCTCCACAATGGGTTTCAAAATTATTGCCGGAAGAAATTTTGACCGGGAATTTAAAAATGATTCAACAAACATAATTGTAAATGAATCTGCAGTTGCGGTAATGGGGGTTACCCCCGATGAGGCCCTGGGTTTGCGTTATACTCCGGATTTTGGATCTGAAAACCCCAGATACTTTACAATTATTGGCGTTGTCAAGGATTTTCATTTTTCTCCTTTCAGAGATGAAATTGAATCTTTGAGCCTACATATTACAGACGATTCAAATTCATTGGCGGTAAAATTGGAAGAAGGAAATTTTGCCAATGCAATAGAAAGTATAGAGAGTATTTGGAATAAGGTAGCTCCGGGTCAGCCTTTTGATTATTATTTTATGGAAGATTCTTTTAACAATACCTATAAGTCTGAGCAGCGTTTAGGGCGGATCTTTATCATCTTTACATTCCTTTCCATTTTAATTGCTTGTCTGGGATTATTTGGCCTGGCAGCATTTAATGCTGAGAAGCGGACTAAAGAGATTGGAGTTAGAAAAGTAATGGGCGCGAGTGTGAGTCAAATCACTTACAGGCTTTCTTCAGACTTCCTTAAGTTGGTTGGTGTGGCCATCCTCATTTCCCTTCCCGTAGGGTGGTTTGCCATGAATAAATGGCTGGAGGACTTCTCCTATAGGATCGAAATTGGCTGGTGGGTTTTTGTTCTTGCTGCATTTTTAGCTGTGGCCATCGCGATCATTACAGTAAGTTACCAGAGTATTAAAGCTGCTATTGTAAACCCTGTAAAAAGCTTGCGAACAGAATAAAAATAATATCATGTTAAAAAATCATATCAAAATCGCCTGGAGAAGTCTTAAAAAGGAACCCTTTTTTACATTTTTGAATACTTTCGGACTTGCCATAGGGATGGCCGGGGGCTTATTGATAGCTCTGTATATTAATGATGAACTGAGTTTCGACAAAATGTTTGCGGATGCAGACCGCATTTACAGAATTGACACGGATATTAAATTTGGTGGCGCGGAAATAATGGCCGCTGAAGTTGCCGCTCCCATGGCTGGCGCTATGCAAAGCGATTTTCCCTATGTGGAAACGACAGTCAGGTTTCGGGATCGCGGAAGCATGCTACTGAGAAAAAGCGATACAGACATGAATGCCAAGGAACTCAATGCCACTTTTGTTGACTCCACATTCTTTGATATGTTTGGCATTAAATTACTTGTGGGCGATACTAAGACCGCTTTAAACCAACCCAATACCCTGGTACTAACAAGGACGGCAGCAGAAAAACATTTTGGAATCCAGAATGCCCTCGGCCAAAACTTGATATTGAACAACACAGATACTTATACAGTTACAGGGGTTATTGATGATTTACCCAAGAACTCTTTTCTTCGTAATCATAGTGTTTTTATGGCAATGGCCGGATCTGCAGATTCTCGCGAGAATCATTGGGGTAATACCAACTTCTTTACGTTTGTCAAATTTATCCCGGAGACCAACATCGAAGATTTTCAGGAACCCTTGCAAGGTATGTTCAAAAAATACATGCTCCCCTGGGCACAAGACTATTTTCCGGGAATAACCGAGGAATCCTTTAAGGCGGCAGGGAACTATGTGCGATATCACACTATCGGATTGACCGACATCCATTTGCATTCCAACCGTCAGTCTGAAATGAGCGCCAATAGCAGTATTCAAAACCTTTATATTCTTTCGTTTATCGGACTGTTTCTTATAGTATTGGCAGGTGTGAATTTTATGAATCTTTCTACGGCACATTCCTTAAGAAGAGCAAAAGAAGTGGGTATTCGAAAAACTTTGGGATCTAATAAACTTGAATTAATTCGGCAATTTTTGACCGAATCAGGTCTAATTTCCTTTATTTCACTTTTATTGGCCCTGATAATGGCCATTGTGACCCTTCCATATTTCAATGAACTTTCCGGGAAGCTGGTATCAATACCTTATTCAAATCCGTTGTTCTGGGTAATTTTACTGTCTTCTACAATTGTATTAGGACTTTTTTCTGGAAGTTATCCGGCATTTTTTATGTCGCGATTTATGCCAGTTAGTGTTCTCAACGGCCTTGGAAAAAGTAGTGTTGGTGGAAGAAATATTCGGAACTCCCTCGTCGTTTTCCAATTTGCTATTTCCGTTTTTTTAATCGTAAGCACTATAGTCGTTTTTCAACAATTGAATTTCATTCAAAGTAAAGACCTCGGTTATACTAAAGATCAGGTTCTTCTTATCGATGATACCTATGCAGCAGGAAATCAGGTTCAGGCCTTTAAAGAAGAAGTACTCAGTTTGAGTCAGGTGAAAAATGCCACATTAAGTAGTTTTTTACCCACACCTTCTTCCCGTTCCAACAGTTCATACTTTAAAGAGGGTGCCATGACCCAGGAAAATGCGCTCCAGATACAAACCTGGGATGTTGATCAAGATTACATTTCGACTCTGGGGATGGAGCTTATCTCCGGCCGCAATTTTGACCTTCAATTTGCCACAGACTCAACGGCAGTATTAATAAATGAAGCAACTTTATCCGTTATGGGCGTAGGGAGCGAAGAGGCTTTAGGGATGCGGCTTTCACAGGATATAGACTTAGAAAGACCAGAATTCTATACCATTATTGGTGTAGTTAAAAATTTTCATTATGAGTCATTGCACGAAAATATTGGGGCCCTGGGTCTTTTCTTGAACAATTCTACAGGAAATATGGCAATTAGGCTAAATGCCGGAGATTTTTCAAATACCATCGAAAATATCGAACAAATATGGAATGAAGTTGCGCCGGGACAACCTTTCAGTTATCGTTTCATGGATGAATCTTTCAATACCACCTTTGAGGCCGAACAAAGATTGGGTAAAATTTTTATGGTATTTACCATACTGTCTATTTTAATTGCCTGTTTGGGTTTATTTGGCTTAGCAGCATTCAACGCGCAAAAGCGCACTAAAGAAATAGGCGTGAGAAAGGTTATGGGAGCAAGTGTAGGTCAAATAACTTATAGACTTACCGTTGACTTTCTTAAACTTGTTGGTGTTGCCATTCTAATTTCTATACCCTTGGGCTGGTATGTTATGAACAAATGGTTGGAGGATTTTTCATACCGGATAGAAATTGGTTGGTGGGTTTTTGTTTTGGCTGCTTTTATAGCTGTCGCCATCGCAATCATTACAGTAAGCTACCAGAGTATTAAAGCGGCTATTGTAAACCCTGTAAAAAGCTTGCGAACAGAATAAAATCAATCAAAAAAACGAGAATAATGTTCAAAAATTATCTAAAAATTGCCTGGAGAAATCTGATTAAGAACAAGGCGTATTCTACTATAAATATTGGTGGACTCGCTTTGGGCATGGCCGTAACACTAATCATCGGGCTTTGGATTCAGGACGAGATATCCCATAATAATTATTTTACTGATAAAGATAGGATTGCACAGGTGTTTCAATCGCAGACCCATAATGGTGAGACTGGAACGGGACCTTCAATTCCAAGACCTTTAGAAAAGGCGCTAAGAGAGGGTTACGAAGATAATTTCAAGCATTTGATCATGTCTTCGTGGACC
>CBDTVT010000155.1:0-7233 GCA_965364275.1 uncultured Eudoraea sp.
ATAAATTAGAGAAAATATTATCCCAAACAATATTTTTAAAAAAAGTATACTGCTACATTATACTCCCTGAGTGCTTCATTTAAGGAAGTTTTTTTGTTTGTGCTCGCTTTGCGAACACCAATAATAAGAGCACAGGGAACCTGAAATTCTCCCGCTGGAAATTTCTTCGTATAGCTACCGGGGATTACTACAGATCTTGCAGGGACCAAACCTTTTCGCTCGACAGGAGTAACACCGGTGACATCAATAATTTTTGTGGAAGCAGTTAATACAACATTTGCTCCTAAAACTGCCTCCTTCTCAACTCTTACACCTTCAACAACAATACATCTGCTGCCAATAAAGGCATTGTCTTCAATTATAACAGGGGCAGCCTGTAAGGGCTCTAAAACCCCTCCTATACCAACACCACCACTTAAATGTACGTTTTTTCCAATTTGCGCACAGCTTCCAACAGTGGCCCAGGTATCAACCATAGTGCCTTCATCTACATAGGCGCCAATATTTACATAACTAGGCATGAGGATTGTACCTTTTGAAATATAGGCACCATGTCTAGCTACAGCGTGAGGGACCACACGAATCCCCTTTTGCTTGTAGCCTCTCTTAAGCGGAATCTTATCGTGGTATTCAAAAATCCCTGCTTCCAGAGTTTCCATTTTTTGAATTGGGAAGTAAAGCACAACTGCCTTTTTCACCCATTCATTTATCTGCCAATCTCCCTTCACAGGTTCTGCACATCGTAATTTTCCATCATCAATTAATTGAATTACCTCCCTTATAGCATCTTGTGTTTTAGCTTCTTTCAGTAGTTCTCGATTTTCCCAGGCATTTTCAATTGTATTTCGGAGTGCATTCATATTGTCAGAATAATTTGCGCAAAGATAGGAGGTAACTATTAATAAATCTTTAATTTTTATAGGCGTAACAAATTATCCCTTATTTTTGCAAAAAAAATTGATTTGGCGAGAATTATTGCACTAGATTTTGGTACACAACGAACAGGAATAGCAGTTACAGATGAGTTGCAGCTTATTGCCTCTGGTTTAGCTACCGTTAATACCAAAGATCTTTTGCAGTATCTGAAAGATTATACGGCCAAAGAAAATATTGCAAGGATAGTTGTTGGAGAGCCCAAGAAGTGGGACAATACACCATCTGAATCAGAAGCATCAATTCAGGTATTTTTGAAAAAATTAAAAACTTATTTTCCATTAATTCCAATTGATAGGCAGGATGAGCGATTTACATCAAAAATTGCTTTTCAAACCATGGTCGAATCAGGGCTTAAAAAAAAGCAAAGACAGAATAAGGAATTGATAGACGAAATAAGCGCAACCCTGATTTTACAGTCATATTTAAACAGAATACAGTAGAATGACTTTATCTATATTAGCATACGGGGATCCGATTTTAAGAAAAATAGGGAAATCTATAAACAAAGACTACCCCCAATTGAAGGAATTAATCGCCAATATGTGGGAAACTATGTATAATGCAAATGGTGTAGGATTGGCTGCTCCACAAATTGGACTGCCAATTCAACTATTTATTGTAGACACAGGACCTTTTGCAGATGATGATGAATTAACTCCGGAAGAACAGGAGGCTCTTAAAAATTTTAAAAGAGTATTTATTAATCCCAAAATTGAGGAGGAATCCGGCACTAATTGGGCTTTTAATGAAGGTTGCCTTAGCATTCCTGATATCCGTGAGGATGTTACTCGATTGGATACCATTGAAATCAGCTATTTGGATGAGAATTTCAATTCTCATAAAGAAACTTATGATGGTCTTTTAGCCAGAGTTATACAACATGAATACGACCATATTGAGGGAATTCTCTTTACGGATAAACTCTCCAGCCTTAAAAAAAGGTTGCTGAAAGGCAAGCTTACCAATATCTCAAAAGGTAAAATTAATGTGGAATATAAAATGCGTTTTCCTGACTTGAAAAAAGTACGTTAAACCAACAGATTAATTTCATAAAGAGTAATATTTATTATTTTAAAAATATTTATGAGTTTAGATAAAATACTATCAATTGGAGGGAGGCCCGGACTTTATAGATTGCTTACCCAAACCAGAACAGGGCTTGTCGCGGAGTCCCTGTTGGATAATAAAAAAGTTACTGTGGGTATGAGCAGTAATGTGAGCGTGCTATCAGAAATTGCTATTTATACTTTAGAGGAAGAACTTCCGCTAAGAGCCGTATTTCAAAAAATTCAAATCAAGGAAAAAGGAGGTAAAACCTCCGTTAAGCATAAAGATGATAAATTAAGCCTTGAGGAATATTTTTTTGAAGTATTACCTGATTACGATGAAGACAAGGTCTATGTAAGTGATATCAAAAAAGTAATTCAATGGTATAATATTTTACATGATCATGGAATTACAGATTTTACTACAACTTCTGAAGATGCGGATAAGGCAGACGAGGAAGAATAGTTTACTGTAAAAACTAATCTTTTTGAATGGTTTTATAGGTAAATCTACTTTCCTTCCAATCAATTAATTTGGAAGGGTAAAATTTCACATTCATTCGGTCCATATATGGTGCCTGATTGGCGAGGCGTACCTTGAAATTTTCCCAATTTCGATTTTCTTCCGTACTCCAGCTCAATTCAGAATACCCGATAACCCTTGGAAATGCCAGATATTCTAATTCATCAATATTGCTTATAGTTTCGGACCAAAGAGGAGCCTCAACACCTAAAATGTTTTCCTTTGGAATTCCTGCATAACTTTCTGGAGACCATACATATGCCGTATCAACAGGAATATATGCTGCCCAATGGAGTCCATGTTTAGAAAGGGTATCATATTGCATATCCAAATATGCTTTTTTTGCAGGTGAAATAATTACCCTCATTCCTTTTCGAGAAGCTTCCATGGCATTTTTCTCGCTGTCCCAGAACTGAGCAATTGACGAATTATCAACATCTGCCTGCGCAACTTCATCCCAGCCTATCATTTGCTTACCATATTTCTGCACAATCTTTTCTACTTTATTAACAAAGAAGATATAGTCATTCTTTTTGGTTACATGACTTTCATCCCCGCCAATATGGAAATACGGACCGGGTGTTATCGCAGAAATCTCCCGTACCACATCATCAATAAAAGTATAAACCGTATCCTTTCTGGTGTCAAAAGTGCTAAATCCTACTGCAGTTCCCTCATACAATTTCGGTGTTTTTCCATTTCCATTTAGAATGGGATAAGAGACTGAGGCCGCATTAGTATGTCCGGGCATATCAATTTCAGGAATTATCATCATATATCTTTGCTGTGCATAGGCCACAATATCTTTATAATCTTCCTGTGTAAAGAAACCGCCTGCTTCTCCACCAACTTCTGTGCTACCCCCAACTTCGGTTAGCTTCGGCCATGATTTGATTTCTATCCGCCAGCCCTGGTCATCTGTCAGATGCAGATGCAGCGCATTTATCTTATAGTAGGCGAGAAGATCAATATATTTTTTTACATCATCAACGCTAAAGAAATGTCGTGCAACATCTAACATGGAACCCCTGTATTCAAAATTAGGTTTATCTAAAATTTTTCCTGTGGCGATAGGCCATAATGGCATTTCGGTAAGTGTATCATTACTGGTTTCCGGGATGAGTTGTCTTAGGGTCTGAACTCCACGAAATGCGCCTTCAGATGTTTTTGCATTAAGTATAATTGAATCTTTAGATATATATAATTGGTAAGCTTCCGGACCTTCAAGTTCGTCGCTATCAGATTGATTTATAAAGATCATTCGGTTAACCTGGCCGGCATCTGTTTTGTTTACAGCAAGTCTTAAATTTGTTTTTGATTTAATTTTATCGGCAAGAAAAGAACCCACCTCTTCAAAACTTTTGTCGGTTTGTGAAGTGTAGATCGCGGTCGTATGATCTAAGCCAAAGGCGTTATGGGTAGGGACTATCTTCAGGGGTTTTGGAATCAGATTTTCTGAACTCAGGTCTGTTGGAGGAAATACTATTTCTTTCATCTTATGTTCTTGACATCCAATAAACATAGCCATTACAAAAAGTAACACAAACGATTTTAAAAGAGTTGATTTTATCATTATTACAATTTTTATTGAACATACTTACTAATTATCTGATACCATAACTCATATCCTTTTGAATTAAGGTGGAGGCCGTCCTCAATGAAAATATCTTGTCTTAATTTCTTCCCATCAAACATGATATCCCAAATATTTGCATAATCCAGGTCTTGTTCTTTTTTACACAATCGATTAAACCTTCGATTAAGGCCTTTGTATTTTCTTTTTAGATGCCAGCGGGCCAAACTGGGTTTGGCAGAAATAAGAACAATCCGGGTACCAGGATTATAATTCCTTATTTTGGCTATTATTTCTTTAGTCACGTAAATAATTTTCTTAGGTTTTTTAAGATCATTTAAATCATTATCTCCTTCATATATAAAAACTTTTTTCGGATTGTATTGCAATATCAATTCATCTGTATAAACTAATAAATCAGTCGCCTGAGAGCCACCAAAACCCGAATTAACTATCTGGTATTCAGGAAAAATTTCCTGTAGATTTTTCCAAGTTCGTATACTGGAACTACCTGTAAAAACTATAGTCTCTTTGGTACTGTCCAATTGTGTCTCGTATTTCTTTTGAATTTCCAGAATTTCTTCCTGAAAACGGGAAGCATCCTGGGCCACAGCTCCAAGGCCCATGAACATAAAGAAAACAAATAAGGGAATTCGCATGCTCTAAAAAAAAAGCAAGATACTTTTAATTAAGGGAATGTTCAACAATTTTGGCATAATAGAAAGTAGCCCTTTCTTCAGAAAAATGGTCCAGCACAAATACATAAAATGATAAAAGCATTAATGCAATACCAATTGCTCGGATATTTGGGGCATGTGACAACAGTAAAAAAAGCATACCCAAGATCATAATACCAAAAAATATTTTTTGCGTAATTGGATACCATCTTATAAAATCTGCTGTCCGTTTTTTTTCGCTCTCTAAAAATTGTTGTGGATTTTCTTTAAACTGTATTTCATATCTCGGTATTCGTTTCTGGTTCGTACTTACAAGGTAGATTCCTGCACTAATGGTCAGGATGGCAATTACAAGCAAAGGCAAAAACATGGCCCGGGCACCCGGGGTACTTCCCCATTTAAAATAAGCAAGACTGATTATTAGTACGGACACTCCAAATAAAAAACTCAACTTGCCTTCAAAAATTTCTCCTTTGCACCAGTTGAGTGTATCATTAATGACTTCCATCTATTCTATATCTTAAATTCAATTTATTCAGTATTAATAGAAACTGTAATTCCTTCAGCAACAGACCAGTCATAAAATCTTGAAATCCAATTATCGGAAGGTAACCCTTGTTTTCTCATCCCAAAGCCATGTCCGCCTTTGGCATACATATGCAGACCAACCTTCTTGCCTGCATTTAGATAAGAAGAATATAGTTCAATACTACCACCTGCTAATCCTAATGGATCATCTGTCGCACAGATTATTAGCATGGGTGGCGCATCTTTAGGACACTCGCTTACAGGCATGGCTGAAGTCCATGGGTAAACAGGTACCAGAAAATCAGGCCTGTTATCAGGAGAATAATTATAACCTACTCCCATTGTCACAGCACCCCCAGCCGAAAACCCCATGAAACCTATTTTTTTAGGATCAATACCCAGGGATTCTGAATTTTTCCTAACATATTCAACAGCAGCCAAACCGTCCTTAATAGACAATGGCAGCACAGGGGCTACAGTTTCAATGATTTTTTCACCAATTTGCATTACTTCCTTAACCCCGTCCTCTCCAGTAGGCACAAGCCTGTATTTTAAAACAAAAGCCGTTATTCCTTTTTTGTTTAACCACTTCGCTACTTCATTTCCCTCACTATTAATACTTAAGGCATAAAGGCCACCACCGGGAGCAATAATTACAGATGTTCCATTGGATTTGGTCGCATCAGGTTTAAAGACTTGCATTGTGGGAACGGAGACATTAGTCACAACCTGAGTCTGCCAGATCTGTGAAAAATATTCCTTTTCATCACCAATCCATTTAACTTGCCCTGCCTCCTTGAAGGGTAATTCAATAACTTCCTGTGAAAAGGCAATTCCAATTTGCAAAAGACATAATACTGCCGTGAGGATATTTTTCATAAAATTTTTATAAATGGTTATAACTTAAACTAGTTTATGTCTACCAAAGCTTGATAAACAAATTGACGAAATTTGGTACCATAATAGTTACTATATGGCTGAACCTGTGTCATTAAGATGGCTATTAAATCTTCCTTTGGATCTATAAAAAAGTAAGTACTATAAGCGCCACTCCAATAAAATGCTCCTTTTGAACCAAGAGCTTTACTTTTAGCGACATCTGTGGTTATTCCAAAACCAAGACCAAACCCTTGTCCATTATACAAGTCTCCCACCTGATTCATAGTCATTAATTCTACGGTCTTGGGACTTAAAAGTCGTTTTCCATTGCCTTTACCGCCATTGAGCATCATTTGACAAAATTTCATATAATCATCTACTGTAGAAAAAAGGCCATGAGTTCCTCCGTACACCATATTCCCTTCAATAGGGAGTTGTTGTTCTGAGTTCACTATTTTAACTTCCTTGTTGATATTATGAACAGGAACCCATCTATCCTGGTCATCAGTAGAAATATTATAACCCGTATCTTTCATTTCCAAAGGATCAAAAATTCTAATTTGCAGGAATTCAGCGGTAGTCATTCCGGAAAAATGCTCAATTAGTAGCGATAGTACATCCGGGGAGGCGCTATAATGCCATTGCTCTCCAGGATGTCCTATAAGGGGTAAACCTATAAGAGTGTTTACCCTGCTTTGAATGGAAGTTTGAGGCTCAATATATATGGCCTGAGCAATTTCATTGTCCAAAGTTGTACCCCCAATACCATGGGTAAAGCCTGCAGTATGTGTTAGCAGTTGATGAATAGTTATTTCAGATTTTGCAGGTTCGGTAGCACCATCTATGCCATTATTTACATCAAGAGCTACCTTAAAGTCTTTAAACTGTGGGAGGTATTTGGAAACAGGGTCAGCGAGGAAAAAATTTCCTTCCTCATATAACATTAAAAAGGCAGCGGAGATTATTGGCTTGGTCATAGACATTATATGAAAAATATTGTCTTGTAACATTGGTTTTTTCGCTTCCCAGCTGCTGTATCCAAAAGCTGCTTTGTGTACTACCTGTCCGTTC
>CBDTVT010000156.1:0-7164 GCA_965364275.1 uncultured Eudoraea sp.
TAGGTGGCCCTCCTGGCTATGTCGGTTACGAGGAAGGTGGGCAATTGACTGAAAAAGTTAGGCGCAAACCTTATTCTGTAATTCTTTTAGATGAAATTGAAAAAGCACATCCTGATGTTTTTAACATGTTACTTCAGGTATTAGATGATGGCTTTTTAACAGATAGTTTAGGTCGTAAAATTGATTTTAGAAATACGATCATTATAATGACATCTAATATTGGTGCCCGCCAACTTAAGGACTTTGGACAAGGGGTTGGTTTCGGTACAGCTGCAAAAAAATCGCAGGAGCATAATCACCATAAGAGTGTGATTGAAAATGCGCTTAAAAAAGCTTTTGCGCCGGAGTTTCTGAACAGAATAGATGATGTTGTTGTATTTAATCCATTGGAGCGAGAACATATTCACAAGATTATCGATATTGAATTAGATAAGCTTTATGAAAGAATAAAGGATATTGGATACGAATTGAATTTAACTGATAAAGCAAAAGATTACATTGCAGATAAAGGTTTTGATAAGCAATACGGTGCCCGACCTTTAAAAAGAGCAATCCAGAAATATATTGAAGATGCCCTGGCGGAAGAAATTGTAAATTCAAAACTGGAAGAAGGGGATAGTATTTATATGGATTTGGATGAAAAGAAAGATGAACTGACTATTAAGATAAAAAAATCCAAGAAGGGCTCCAAAGCATAACAAAATGTAAGAATTTAGTTATAAAGGAATCAAGATATTTGGTTCCTTTTTTTATTTCCCTAGATTACAACAAGTAAGAATAAGAATACAGTTTCAACTTGCTGTAAACCATATAAACGATATATACGCTTTTGATCTAATATTTTTCGGAAACCTTGCCCAAGCCTATACTTTCGTTTTAGACACACTAAACTATATGAAATGAAAGTCGGACCGGCTAAGAAAAAAATTATAGTTAAAGAATACAACTTAGACATTGGGACTGTTCAGGTCTTCGAAAATCATATGGTTGTAATCTTTGACGAAGGGGCAACACTTACCCTGGAAAGGGCTTATCAAATTATAGGAATTTCAGAGATACATTTCAGAGATACCAACTTTGGCATTATTAGTCTCAGAAAAAATTCTTATGCCGTTGATCCCACTATTTATAACTATTTAAGGGAGTTAAAAAATCTTAAAGCATTTGCTATTGTTTCCGTTAAGGAAGTGGATATGCATAATTTTAAAATTGAGAAACTCTTCTACAAAAAACCAATGAAATTTTACATTGATTATAACAATGCACTTGCGTGGGTGCAACGAAGAGTTAGAAAGAGGTAGAACTAGTTCTCGTTGGTTTCTTTTTCAACATCTGTAGGCGGTACATTAAACAGATCAATATAAGCTGGACCAATACCATTAATTATTGCTGTTGCCGTTAGCGCCTGGTATCCTAAGTTTTCAATTGCTATATCTCCTGCCCTGCCGTGAAGGTATACTCCAAAAATAGCTGCTATTAAAGGCTCATACTTCTGTGCAATTAATGATGTTATCACACCTGTCAGTACGTCCCCGCTTCCTGCCGTAGCCATCCCCGGATTTCCTGTAGTATTTATATATCCTTTTTCGTTATAGATCACTATAGTATGAGCATCTTTGAGTACCAGAATGCAATCGTATTTTTTAGAGAATTCCTTGGCTTTTTGAAGTTTATCAAAATCATTCTCCCAATTTCCCAGTAATCGCTTCAATTCTCCCGGATGGGGAGTAAGTATCGTTTTTGGAGGAAGCTTTTTCAATAACGATTTGTTCCTTGCAATTATATTAAGGCCATCAGCATCAATGACCATTGGACATTTAGTTATTCCTAAAAACTCTGTGAACGCTTCCTGTGTATTTTTTGCAGTTCCCAGTCCAATTCCCACACCTATAACGTTGGGCTCTATGTTGAAAGAAATATTTGTGATTTCTTTTTCCCCTTGGTCTGTAATAACCATAACCTCGGGTAATGAACTCTGTATTGGTATATAACCGCATTGTGGTACATAAGCCGAAACCAATCCACTCCCAGAGGTAATGCAGGCCCTGGAAGCAAGGGAAACAGCACCAATTTTGCCATAACTGCCGCCAAGGATCAATGCATGCCCATATGTACCTTTATGTGAAAATTTTTCCCTTGGAATGTAATATTTCAAAACTTCATTTTTGCCAATAAGCTCAAAGGAGGCCTTGGTTTTCTCAATATATTTTTGAGACAAACCAATATTCAAAATTTCCCATTGATTGGAGAATATTCCGGTTTCCGGTAAGAAAAAAATAAGTTTTGGAAACTGAAAACTCAGAACGTAATTGGCTTTCACTACCGCTTTTGAATTTTCTACAGCCTGATCTAAAAACAAACCCGATGGGACATCAACTGAAACGACAAAAGCGTTTGAATCATTAAGATGCTGTATAAGCCCCTCTACCCATTGATCCGGCGATCTGTTTAACCCAATCCCGAAAATAGCATCAATAATAATATCTTCAGAATCTAATGAAGGGAGTTCAGTATCCTGGTTAACAAAGTTTGGCCAAATCTTACGGTCCTTTAACCGTTCCAAATTGGTCAAAAAATCATGAGATCTTTTGTCGCTATAGTTTACTACAAATACCTCAAAATTGTAAGCATGTTCCCTTAAATGCCTGGCCAGAGCTAATCCATCGCCTCCGTTATTTCCAATCCCACAGAACAACTTAATTTTGACCTGAGCACCCTGTAACCTTTGATGAAGCCAGTTAAAAAGCTGAACGGACGCCCTTTCCATAAGCGCGTCACTAGTGATATCCTGATCTTCAATTGTGAATTGGTCGGCTGCGTATATCTGTTTGGTTGTAAATATCTTCATTTCCCTATTAAAGGTTAGATTTCTAGGTTCCTATTATTTGGTGACAACTATACTTTAAATAGGTTTTCCTATTCTTAGTACTAATTACAAATTCCACTGTATACCAATGAATCATCCCAAATCGGGCTATTTTTTGTAAAAATATTTGAAAAAAATTGATGACTCCACAAAAATAGCATGAATTATTTGATAAGGGGTTCAAAAGTCCTACTTTTGAATCGTCATCATAGACATTATGAAAAGCATATCGGACATAAATAAAAGGGCTTCATCCCTTACTAACAGGCACCATTTTGCTGCTAGCATCACCACTACTACCCCTAAGGGGTAAGATTCTACATATACGTCCGTATCCATTTATATTCAGTAACAACACCTGTATAAATCAAGCAATTAATAATATAGTAAAATGAAAGTTTTAAAATTTGGTGGTACTTCAGTAGCCAATGCACAACATATAAGGAAGGTTCAGGGTATCGTCAAAAATTTAGAGGCAAACAAGATCGTGGTTGTAGTATCGGCTCTGGGGGGAATTACAGATCTACTTTTAAAGACTGTTGATTTAGCATCAAAGCAGGATGAATCCTATAAAGAAAGTCTTAAGGAAATTGAAGACAGGCATATAAAGACCATAAAAGAACTCATACCTATTCAATTACAAAGTGCTATTTTAAGTAAGGTAAAAAGCGAATTAAACACCCTGGATACCTTAGCAGAGGGCGCATTTCTAATTGCTGAAAAAACCCCGCAATTAACGGACAAGATTGTTAGTTTTGGCGAGCTTTTATCGTCCTTTATTATTAGTGAATTCTTTGTATCAGCAGGGATGAATGCAGCATTTAAGGATAGTCGGGAGCTGATTAAAACTGACGACAACTATGGAAAGGCTGCTGTGGATTTTGAAAATACTAATAATAACTGCAAGTCGTTTTTTTCCAAGACTAAAAATAGAATAACGGTTATTCCGGGATTTATTTCTTCATCAGCCAAAGGTAATCCCACTACCTTAGGCAGAGGCGGTTCTGATTATTCTGCGGCTGTAGTGGCCAGTGCATTAGATGCAGAAGAATTGCAAATATGGACAGACGTAAGTGGGATGTATACAGCAAATCCCAGGATAGTTAAACAAGCCAAAGCCATACCGCAGATCTCCTATGAAGAGGCCATGGAATTATCTCATTTTGGAGCCAAAGTACTGTATCCTCCTACTATACAACCTGTCTTATCCAAAAACATACCTATTCTTATTAAAAATACTTTTGCACCTGAAGAGGCAGGTACATTGATTGCTAAAAATGAGAACGCCCAGGGCAAATCTGTTAGGGGTATCAGTAATGTTGAGCATATTACCCTTCTTTCGTTGGAAGGCCCTGGAATGATTGGGATACCGGGTATTTCAAAACGATTTTTTGAGGTCCTTTCCCAGACAGGTATCAGTGTGGTTCTTATTACCCAGGCATCCTCAGAACATTCAATTTGTGTTGGCATATCGGATGTAGATGCAGCAATTGCAGAATCACTCGTAAATAAGGCTTTTGAATATGAAATAGCCACACATAAAATAAAACCGGTTTTGGTGGAAAGTGAGCTCGCCATCATTGCTTTGGTTGGAGATAACATGAAAAGCCATCAAGGATTAAGTGGCAAAATGTTTAGTACCCTGGGTAAGAACAATGTAAATATAAGAGCCATAGCACAAGGGGCATCTGAAAGAAATATTTCCGCAGTAATAAAAAAAGATGATGTTAAAAAAGCCCTTAATACTTTACATGAAGAGTTTTTCGAGGAAAATATCAAGCAATTAAACATCTATGTAATGGGTGTTGGAAATGTGGGCTCGAGATTTATTAAACAAATCCAAAACCAGAAAAAATACCTCAAAGAAATCCTAAAGTTAAATCCAAGGGTGATTGGATTGTCTAATTCCAGGACAATGATCTTTGATGAAGATGGCATTCCATTGGAATATTGGGATGAGCTTTTGGCAAAAGGCAAAAAAGCCGATAGAACAGAGTTTTTTAATACTGTACTGAGGAATAACCATCGCAATAGCATTTTTGTTGATAATACAGCTAGTGAAACTATAGCTAATACTTATGCTGAGTACTTAAAGCACAGTATTTCGGTAGTTACCTGTAATAAAATTGCATGTTCTTCCAACTACAAAAAATATAGTGATCTGAAAGAACTTTCAAGGGAATACAATGCACCATTTCTATTTGAAACTAATGTAGGGGCCGGATTACCCATAATAGACACTTTAAAACATTTGATAGCTTCGGGAGATAAAATAAATAAAATACAAGCCGTACTTTCCGGCAGCCTGAATTTTGTTTTTAATAATTTTAATGACAAGACCACCTTTAATGATGTTGTTAAAAGGGCACAGGAAGAGGGTTATACCGAACCTGACCCTAAAATAGATCTCAGTGGTGTTGATGTTATGCGAAAGATTTTAATTTTGGCAAGAGAAAGTGGTTATGTCCTTGACATTGAAGACATAAAGAACAACTCATTTTTACCGGAAGAAAGTCTGGCTACAACGAACAATAAAGACTTTTATGCATCAATTACTGCCCATGAAAAATCATTTCAGCAATTATATGAAAAGGCAGAATCTTCTGAAAGTAAGCTTAAATATGTTGCCGAATTTGAGAATGGCAAAGCAAGTGTTGGTTTAGAACAGATACCTAAAGGTCATGACTTTTATAATTTGGAAGGAAGCGACAATATTGTTCTTTTTTATACTGAAAGATACCCTAACCAGCCATTGATCATAAAAGGAGCCGGGGCCGGGGCCGATGTTACTGCATCCGGAATTTTTGCAGATATAATTAGAATAGGAAATTTTTAATCAAATGAATAGTATTAAAGTCTTTTGTCCGGCTACAATAGCTAATATCTCGTGTGGATTTGACGTCCTTGGGTTAGCACTAGATGCAATCGGGGATGAAATGATAGTGCACAAAACGAATGAACCGGGTATTAATATCTCTAAAATAACAGGACAAACACTCCCTTTGGAAACTATGAATAACGTAGCTGGTGTGGCAGGATTAGCCTTATTGGAAGAAAGTGAATATTCTGGTGGATTTGAGATAGAAATACATAAAAAGATAAAAGCCGGGAGTGGTATTGGAAGTAGCGCGGCAAGTGCTGCAGGAGCTGTATGGGCTATGAATGAACTTCTGGAGAAACCATTTTTACCCATTGAGCTGGTAAAATTTGCCATGCAAGGCGAGGCATTAGCCAGTGGCGTAGCGCATGCGGATAATGTAGCACCCGCATTATATGGTGGATTTACCCTGGTGCGAAGTTATGAACCTCTGGATATTATTAAAATAAACACACCACCGGATCTGTACGCTACGGTTATCCATCCTCAGATTGAAGTAAAGACATCTGATTCAAGAAAAATACTTAAAACATCAATTTCTTTAAAAGATGGGATAAAACAATGGGGGAATGTTGGTGGACTTATATCAGGGCTTTTCCTTGAAGATTATGACCTAATTGGCAGGTCTTTAGTAGACCATATAGTAGAACCTATCCGATCGATGTTAATCCCTGGTTTCAGCGAAGTAAAATCTGAGACTATTAAAGCAGGAGCCCTGGGTACCGGTATTTCGGGTTCGGGGCCTTCCATTTTTGCCTTGAGTAAAGGAAAGGAAACTGCGGAAAAAGTGGCAGAAGCTATGAGAAATGTATATACCAATATTGGTGTGGATTACGACATATATGTCTCAAAAATAAATACTAAAGGAATGCATAAAATATAATTTTGAATTTTACTTCCATAAAACCGGCAAATGAAATTTTATAGTCTAAATAAAGAAGCTGCGGATGTATCGTTTAAAGAAGCTGTCATTAAGGGAATAGCTCCCGACAGGGGTTTATATTTCCCGCGGAAAATAAAACCATTGTCACCATCTTTTTTTGAAAATATTGAAGATCTGACTGATCATGATATTGCCTTTAAGGCAATAGAACAATTTGTAAGTGAAAGCATTCCGGAAAATAAGTTAAAAGAGATTCTAAAAAGTGTATTAGATTTTCCTTTTCCTGTAATTGAGTTGGAGAAAAACGTGGCAACTTTAGAACTTTTTCATGGTCCTACCCTTGCATTTAAAGATGTAGGAGCCAGATTTATGGCACATTGCCTTGGATATTTCTCAGAGGATCAGAGCAGTGAAGTGACTGTACTTGTGGCTACTTCAGGTGATACAGGTGGTGCCGTGGCTAATGGCTTTTTAGGTGTCAAAGGCGTTAAGGTGGTTATCTTATATCCAAGTGGTAAAGTCAGTGATATTCAGGAA
>CBDTVT010000157.1:0-7161 GCA_965364275.1 uncultured Eudoraea sp.
CCCATTTACTAAATAAATTTTTTGATTTATTTGCTCATTAATACGAAATGCCTCAGGAATTAGCGATACCGTTGTTTCCATATTGTTTTTTGTCTTAAAAGCTTAGAATAATTTTTAAATACGGCTGAATTACGTTTATCTAAACGATGGGTTTCATTGCGGTCATGGACTCCCTTAACCTCGTTCCAATAATCTCAACCGGATGCTCACGAAGGGCTTTATTTACTGCAATTAACTTGGCGTTATCCACGCCATTACCCTTTCCTTTGCCATATTGGGTACCAATAAGGTCAATATCCACTTTTTTCATAAAATCGCCTAATAAAGGTTTACAGGCATGATCAAATAAATAGCAACCATATTCTGCAGTATCAGATATTACCCTATTCATTTCAAATAATTTCTTTCTGGCGATGGTATTGGCTATTAGCGGTGTTTCGTGCAAAGATTCGTAATACGCAGATTCTCCTATTATTCCGGATTCTGTCATAGACTCATAAGCCAGCTCCACCCCTGCCCTTACCAAGGCAACCATAAGCACACCATTATCATAATATTCCTGCTCAGATATGTCATCATCACCAGCAGCTGTTTTTTCAAATGCGGTTTCTCCGGTTTCCGCACGCCAGGTCAACAGGTTTTTATCATCATTTGACCAATCTTCCATCATTGTCTTAGAAAAATGCCCGCTCATAATATCATCCATATGTTTATGGAATAATGGCCTCATAATATCTTTAAGCTCTTCTGATAACTCAAAGGCTTTTATTTTTGCCGGATTAGACAAGCGGTCCATCATATTTGTTATCCCACCATATTTCAATCCCTCTGTCACTGTTTCCCAACCGTATTGAATAAGTTTAGAAGCATAGCCAGGGTTAACTCCCTTCTCTATCATTTTATTAAAGCAAAGAATGGATCCTGTTTGTAATAAGCCGCACAGAATGGTTTGTTCTCCCATTAAATCAGATTTAACTTCAGCAACAAAAGAAGACTCCAATACACCAGCCCTATTACCTCCGGTGGCTGCGGCATAGGCCTTAGCCTGCTCATAGCCCTTCCCATCCGGGTCATTATTAGGATGAACAGCAATCAAAGTTGGTACCCCAAAACCTCTTTTGTATTCTTCTCTAACCTCTGATCCGGGACATTTTGGCGCAACCATAATAACTGTTAGATCCTTCCTTATTTGCATCCCTTCTTCTACAATATTAAATCCGTGAGAATAAGACAATGTTGCTCCTTTTTTCATAAGGGGCATTACTGCATTTATTACAGAAGTGTGCTGCTTGTCCGGAGTTAAATTAATGACAAGATCTGCATCAGGCACCATATTTTCATAGGTTCCTACATTAAAACCATTCTCACTAGCATTTTTATAAGATTGACGTTTTTCTTTAATGGCAGCCTCTCGAAGCGTATAAGAAATATCCAATCCAGAATCCCTCATATTTAAACCTTGGTTTAAGCCTTGTGCACCACAACCCACAATAACAATCTTTTTTGATTTTAAAGCATTAATGCCATCCGAAAATTCGGTAGACTCCATAAACCGGCATTTACCTAATTGTAATAATTGATCTCGTAAGGATAGCGTATTGAAATAATTTGTCATATTTAATTTATATTATTTTTTATTAGCGAAAATTATGATTGTTGGAATTCATTAATAATTGGAGTGATAGGCATTGTAGATTTTGAGACTGCAATTCTCCCAGTACGCACGAATTGCATTATTCCATAAGGTTCAAGTTGATCATGCATTTCATCAATCTCGTGTCTTCTGCCTGTTTTAGCCAAAACAAAATATTCCCTGGATACTGTTACAATTTTGGACTTACTCGCCGAGATAATATTCTGTATCTGAGGTTCATCAAATAAAAGATGTGAGGCAATTTTAAAGAGTGCAGATTCCTGATAAATGATCTCTTCATCTGTATGATAAAATGTTTTAATAACTTCAATTTGCTTCTCAATTTGTGCTACTATTTTACGTGTCCAATCTTCTGTCACATTGATGACAATAGTAAACTTGGATACATGCTCAATTTCAGATTTTGAAACATTTAAACTTTCTATATTGATGTGTCTCTTTAAGAATATTCCAGATATTCTATTGAGCAATCCAACATTATTTTCGGAATAAACCGATATAGTAAACCACTTTTTTTCCATGCTAATTTATTTTAATCGAATATCTGAAACCGATGCCCCGGAAGGGATCATTGGGAAGACATTATCTTCTTTTTCAACACTAACTTCCAGAAAGAATGGCTCTTTTGATGCCATCATAGCTTGCACCGTTGACTTAAGGTCCTTACGATCTTCCACCCTTTTTGCTTCAATATGATATCCTTCAGCTATTTTTACAAAATCCGGATTGGTCATTACAGTTGAAGCATATCTGCCCTCAAAAAATAATTCCTGCCATTGCCTTACCATCCCTAAGTGACCATTGTTTAAAACAACAATTTTTACCGGTGTCTTATTCTGAAAAATAGTTGCTAATTCCTGAATAGTCATTTGAAAACCCCCATCTCCGATAATTGCAACCACTTCTCTGTTCATTGCTCCCATTTTGGCACCAATAGCCGCTGGGAGTGCAAAGCCCATGGTTCCCAAACCACCGGAAGTAATATTACTTTTAGTCTGTTTGAACTTAGCATACCTGCATGCTATCATTTGATGCTGACCTACATCGGTAACTATAACGGCTTTATTTTCTGAAGCCAGATTTATTTCTTTAATAACTTCACCCATAGTGAGACCATCTTTGGTTGGGTAAAGATCATTTTTAATTACAGCTTCATATTCTTCTTCATAACACTTTTTGAACTTATTATGCCAGGCATCATGATTATTTTCTTTTATTAATGGTAATAATAAATCGAGTGATTCTCTCGCATTACCTAAAATTGCCACATCCGCTTTTACATTTTTATCAATCTCTGCCGGGTCAATTTCAAAGTGAATTACTTTTGCTTGTTTTGCATAGGTCTCAAGACTCCCAGTAACCCTGTCATCAAAACGCATTCCTATAGCTATAAGAACATCACATTTATTGGTAAGCACATTAGGGCCATAGTTCCCATGCATCCCTACCATCCCTACATTTAAGGGATGATCCGTATCCATAGCAGATAACCCCAAAATGGTCCACGCAGCCGGGATTCCGGCTTTTTCAACTAATGCTTTAAGCTGCTCCTCTGCTTTGCCAAGAATTACACCATGACCAAATACTATATAAGGTTTTTTTGCATTGTTTATTAATTCTGCCGCAGATTCAATTTTTTCAATCTCAGGCTTTGGGCTAGGCTTGTAACTTCTTACTCCTATACAGCGACTGTAACTAAAATCAAACTCTTCAAATTGCGCGTTCTTTGTAATATCAATTAATACAGGGCCTGGGCGACCCGATTTTGCTATAAAGAAGGCCCTTGCCATAATTTCAGGAATCTCAGAAGCTTTTGTAATCTGATAATTCCATTTGGTAACCGGGGTAGATATACCAATTATATCGGTTTCCTGAAATGCATCGGACCCTAGCAGTTGTCGGGGTACCTGACCTGTAATACAAATCATTGGAGTGGAATCTATCTGCGCATCTGCAAGACCGGTAACTAAGTTTGTTGCTCCGGGACCAGAGGTTGCTATTGCAACTCCTACTTTTCCCGTAACACGGGCAAAACCCTGCGCTGCATGAGTCGCTCCTTGTTCATGCCTTGTAAGCACATGGTGAAGTTTATCCTGAAACTTATATAACTCATCATATACAGGCATAATAGCTCCACCTGGATAGCCATATATCAAATTTACATCTTCTGCAAGAAGACAATGGATAATTGCTTCAGCCCCGCTGATTCTTATAGAAGTCTCTTCGTGCGTCTTCGGTTTTTTTTCCTTTAATGTTTGCATACGCATCATCTTTTATTAAATGCTATAACTTTTTTAGCCTTATCTTAATCAAAATATGACTACTTAAAATTCATCTGTTACACAACCCTGGGAGGCCGATGAAACTGTTTTTGCATATTTATATAAGCTCCCTCTTTTAACTTTAAGTGCCGGTTGCACCCATTTTGACCGTCTTTCACTAATTTCTTTATCTGTTAAATTTACTGAAATACTGTTTTTTTCCGCATCAATTGTAATAATATCACCGTCTTCCAGCAGAGCAATTGTACCACCATCCTGAGCCTCAGGTGATATATGGCCCACTACAAAACCATGGGTTCCGCCTGAAAAACGACCGTCGGTAATTAATGCAACTTCTTTTCCAAGTCCTGCTCCCATAATTGCAGCAGTTGGTTTCAACATTTCCGGCATGCCCGGACCCCCTTTAGGTCCTTCATACCTTATAACCACCACATCTCCTTTTTTTACCAATCCTTTTCCTATTCCATCATTTGCCTTGAACTCATCATCAAAAACTTTTGCCGGACCCGTAAAATAAAGCCCTTCTTTACCTGTGATTTTGGCTACCGATCCATCTTTTGCCAAATTTCCATAAAGAATACGCAGGTGTCCTGTTTCCTTAATTGGGTCTTGAAGTGATTTAACTACTTTCTGACCGGGTTTCAATTCTGGTAAATCTGCTAAGTTTTCGGCAATTGTTTTACCAGTAACGGTTAAGCAGTCGCCATGTAGCATTCCATTCTTAAGCATGAATTTCATTACAGCAGGAGTACCCCCCACACGATGAATATCTTCCATCAAATATTTTCCACTAGGCTTTAAGTCCGCCAGAAAAGGAGTTGTATCACTTATTTTTTGAAAATCATCCAAAGTAAAATCAATTTCAGCAGCTTTCGCAATTGCTAAAAAGTGCAATACTGCATTCGTGGAACCTCCCATAACTGTTATCAGCCGAATTGCATTTTCAAATGATTTTCGTGTAATAATATCACTCGGTTTAATATCCTCTTCTATTAAATGCCATATTGCCTTGCCTGAATTAATACAATCCTGGTGTTTTTCCTTGCCTATGGCAGGATTTGAGGAGTTATAGGGTAATGCCATACCTAAAGCTTCTATTGCCGAAGCCATAGTATTAGCAGTATACATACCACCACATGCCCCAGCCCCGGGACAAGCATTTTGGATGACACTTTTAAAATCCTTATCATTCATAGTCCCCGCAACTTTCTCACCCCAGGCTTCAAATGCAGAAACAATATCGAGTTTTTTATCTTTAAAACAACCTGAAGCAATGGTCCCTCCATAAACCAAAATAGAAGGTCTGTTTAAGCGGATCATAGCCATTAAGGCACCCGGCATATTTTTATCACAACCCACAACGGTTACCAGGCCATCATAATTCATTGCCTGAACCACAGTTTCCATAGAATCGGCTATAATATCCCTTGAGGGTAATGAATAACGCATTCCGTAAGTTCCCATAGAAATTCCATCGCTAACACCAATGGTATTAAATACAAGTCCTACTAAATTATTTTGTTGAACTCCCTGCTTTACTTCCTGTGCCAGATCGTTCAAATGCATATTACAAGGATTTCCCTCGTAGCCAGTACTTCCTATTCCAATAAAAGGTTTTTTTAAATCCTCTTCCTTTAATCCAAGTGCATATAGCATAGCCTGGGCTGCAGGTTGAGTTGGATCTTGGGTTACATTTTTACTGTATTTGTTCAATTCCATTAAATAGGTTCTCTTTAAATCTTTATAGCTCTTAATTGCTATACTTTTCAAAGATAATTGTTTAAAAAAATTGATGTTTTTAACAATTAGTACTGGTTCAAATTCAATAAAACATTTATTTGATTAGTTCATTGATTTTCAACTATATAAGAGCCTCGCATATCCCATATTCAATAAATCGTGAAGTATGTTTATTAGGTTTATTTTGTATTATAATTTATGTCATTGCGATTATTTGTTTGTGAAAATCTATAATCCTTTCTTTGCGGTATGAGATATAATACATACTTATGAAAATAGAAAAAACAGTCACTGAAGCTATAACTTACAGAAGGTCAGTACGCATCTATAAAGAAGAAGAAATTGACGCCAAAGTCGTAAGGAAATGCCTTGAGAATGCGGCCTTGGCGCCTACAAGTAGTAATTTACAATTATGGGAATTTTACCATATTATTAGTAAAGATGTCCAAAAGAAGATAAGTGCTGCATGTTTTGACCAACCTGCTGCTAAAACAGCTAAACAATTGGTTGTAATTGTCGCAAGAAAGAATCTTTGGAAGATAAGAGCAAAAGCGAATCTTAATTTTTTAAAGAAGAGTTTTGGTGATAAGCCGGTTGAAGAATACGACAGCAAGGAAAAATTTGCAATAACTTATTACAAAAAGCTTATACCTTCACTATATATTGACTTTTTAGGTGTTTTGGGACTGATACGCTATTTAGTTTTTAACCTGGTAGGGCTCTTCCAACCCGTTTACAGACAGCTTCGAAACTCTGATATGCGTATTGTTGCACATAAAAGTGCCGCATTGGCCGCACAGAACTTTATGATCTCTATGGCAGCAATTGGTTACGACACTTGTCCCATGGAAGGATCAGATACCTTGCGCATAAAAAGAATTTTAAACTTACCTAGGGGTACTGAAATCAATATGGTTATCGCATGTGGTGTGCGAGATCCGAAAGGTATATATGGTCCACGCTTCAGGGTTCCTTTTCAAGAAGTATATAAAGAAATCTAGTGTCTTAAAGGGTGAAGGGAAACATTATCCCTAAATTTCTTTTGAGATAGGAGAGCAATTGATTTAGTTGCCAATTGAAGCACCCTAGGGTATCCGCCGGTTGTTTGCCCGTCACGCATCAATATGATTAATTTACCGGCAGGTGTTAATTGAATAGTTCCAGGCAGGGTTGCAGAAGTTAGCATCCTGTGAGAATGCGCTCCTATTAATTCTTCAAGCTGATATGCCATCCGATTATTTTCCTTGGCTATGGTGAATTTATTAGTAAATAATAACTTTAATTGATTATCCGTTAATATTTTATACTCAGGACCTTTAAGTACAATCAATTCATGTTCCTTATGCCAGGCCTCCGGTTTAATATGACTTATTTTTGGAGAATATTCAGAATGCTTTTTAATGGATATTTCCATTCGTTCCTTAATACGGTTCTTTTCAGTAATTGGTTTGTAGAATGATCTGCTCCTTAATTTAACTTCCGTCA
>CBDTVT010000158.1:0-7136 GCA_965364275.1 uncultured Eudoraea sp.
ATGGTATACATAATATTGCGGAGTTCCGACTCGTTCAGGGGTGAAAAGATGATGAGATTTGGGATACACCGTAAATAAGCTAAATCATAAATTCCATGATGTGTAGCACCATCCTGCCCGACTAATCCCGATCTGTCCAGAAAGAAGGCCACCGGAAGATTCTGTAAAGCAACATCATGAATTACCTGATCGTAAGCCCTTTGTAAAAAGGTAGAATAAATGGCGCAAAATGGCAGTAATCCTTCAGCAGCCATTCCTGCGGCCATAGTAACCGCATGTTGCTCTGCGATACCGACATCAAAAGCCCTTTCCGGAATCTGCTCCATCATAAACTTTAAAGAACTTCCGGTAGGCATAGCAGGGGTAATGCCAATAATTTTATCATTTTTTAATGCCAGTTCTACAAGCGTTTGGCCAAACACGTCCTGGTATTTAGGAGGCTTATCTTCAGCCTGTGCAGGGATTAAATCACCGGTTTGAATATTGAATTTACCGGGAGCATGATAGGTAACCTGATTCTCTTCTGCTTTTTTTAAACCCTTACCCTTGGTTGTAATAATATGAAGTAATTTAGGGCCTTTTACAGCTTTCAAACGTTCCAATTCTTTTATCAGGGCAATTATGTCATGACCATCAATGGGACCTGTATAATCAAAGTTCAGGCATTCAAAAATATTTTCATCTTTTGCTATACCTTTTTTGACATTAGTCAGGTATTTTTTAAGAGCACCCACACTGGGATCAATGCCAATCGCATTATCATTGAGGATTATAAGAACATTCGTATTTGTAACCCCGGCATGGTTTAATCCTTCAAATGCCATCCCACTGGCAATAGAGGCGTCACCAATAACCGCAATATGTTGTCTTTTATCATCTCCTTTTAATTTTGATGCAAGAGCCATCCCCAGAATTGCCGAAATTGAAGTGGAACTGTGACCAGTTCCGAAGGGGTCATACTCGCTTTCACCTCTTTTTGGAAAACCACTTATTCCATCCATTTGCCTGTTAGTATCAAAGACCTCTTTACGTCCTGTGATAATTTTATGGCCGTATGCCTGGTGACCAACATCCCAGATTAATCTGTCATGAGGCGTGTTAAATACATAATGTATTGCCAAAGTTAATTCCACAACACCCAGACTTGCACCCAAATGACCTTCTTTTACGGCCACTATATCTATTATAAATTTCCGTAATTCTTTAGCAAGAAGCGGTAATTCATTCGCCTTTAATTTGCGAATATCAGAAGGATAATTAATGGAATTCAAGAATTTCATAAGAAGTAGCAAATGTACATTAATTCATTTTTTGTTATAACCACATCTATTCCTAATATTGCAGTATTATGTCTATTGATTTTAAATTTGACGATGCCTATTTTATGAAAAGAGCATTGCAGGAGGCAGAAACTGCTTTTGAGAAAGGTGAGGTTCCTATAGGAGCAATAATTGTAGTGCAGGACAGAATAATTGCCAGGGCACACAATTTAACTGAGCAACTAAATGATGTAACGGCTCATGCAGAAATGCAGGCGATTACTGCTGCCGCTAATTTTTTGGGTGGAAAATATTTGCATAATTGCACTTTGTATGTAACTCTGGAACCTTGTCAAATGTGTGCTGGCGCACTTTTTTGGAGTCAAATTCCAAAGATTGTATTTGGAGCTTATGATCCTCAAAGAGGTTTTTCTGCTCTAGGAGGGCAATTGCATCCAAAAGCTATTATCTCAGGGGGTATTTTGGAAGAGGAGTGTTCAGAAATATTAAAACAGTTTTTTATTCAGAAACGCGGTTTAAATTAGGGTCAAAAAAAATCCCTGATATGTCATCAGGGATTGTAAAAATTCAAAATAAAATATTGTTATCCGATTACTTGCACTTGACCCGCAACCATACCCTTTCTTCCTTCCTCTTCTTCGTATTCTACTTTGTCGCCTTCGTTTAATTCCACTCCGTTCAATGATGTAGCATGAACAAAGATGTCCTTCCCGGTGTCGTCGTTGGTAATGAACCCGTATCCCTTGGATTCATTGAAAAATTTTACAGTTCCTGTCATTAAAATAAGTATTAAAATAAAAAAATTACGATACGAAAGTATTATTTTTTTTGCAGATCTCTTTAAAGAAAAGGGAAAATTCGACCAAAATTATTGATTTTCAGATTTTTTAGGACCTTTACCTTGCATTTTGCGAATATTTTCTTCAGTAAGCATATAATCCTTTACTTTTCTATTTTTACTTTCCTTTATAAGAAATAGGGGCATAGCTATTAAAAACAGGCCTACAGTACCAAATCCAATATATTTATTGGCTGCTTGAGAGTGTTCTTCTTCCAGTGAAAAACCATAAATTATTGCTCCTAGTGACGCTAGAACAATTAATAATACGATGTGTTTGAGTTTAACCGGCATCTTCCTGGGTAAAGTTAATCAACTTCCTTCTATAGGCAGTTAGCAACTTGGATTTAGAGATGAAACCTAAATATTTGTCATCTTTTATTACCGGAAGGTTCCAGGCACTGCTATCCTGAAATTTTTGCATTACTTCCTTCATTGAATCTGTTTCATAAAATATAAGTTCAGGGGCATTGTGCATAAAGGATTCAACCTTTATTTTGTCATATATGGATGTATCAAACATAAATTCCCGTATATCATCCAATAATACTATTCCAACCAGGGCATCATTTTCATCTATAACCGGAAATATATTTCGTGTAGATTTTGCAACCGTTTGGAATACGAGTTCACCTAGCGTCATATCACGTTTAACAGTCTTAAAATTCTGTTCAATAATCTCGTCGAGATGCATTAAAGTAAGTACGGTTTGATCTTTATTGTGTGTGATAAGGGCGCCTTGTTTGGCCAATTCACGTGTATAAATAGTATAATCAATTGCATTTTTTGTTAGAAGAAAGGAAATTGCGGAAGTAATCATTAGCGGCACAAAAAGTACATAGCCACCGGTTATTTCGGCAATTAAGAAGATAGCAGTTAAAGGTGCATGTAGTACCCCGGCTATAAGCCCCGCCATACCAATTAAGGTGAAGTTGCTTTCACTCACATAAATCCCAAATCCCAAATTATTGATGACCTTAGCCATAACATTTCCTAAAGCACTTCCCATTACCATAGTGGGAATAAAAATACCCCCTGAACCCCCGGCAGCAAAAGTTGTGGTCATTGCAACAGCTTTAAATATTGTAATTCCGAAAAGTAGTGCTATTACCACCCATATATTATTGGTATAGCTGTCAAAAGGTGTTTTGCCCAAAGCATCAATATGTTCTCCGTGCAAGAGCTTATTAATAAATCCAAACCCTTCCCCATAAAGCGGAGGAATAAAATAGAGCATAATACCAATGGCCAATCCACCAACCAAAAGTTTATATTTTGGACTCTTGAATCTTTCAAAAAAGGCAAGTATCGCAAAATACATTTTTGTAAAATAAATAGACGCAATAGCCGTACCTACTCCCAAAAAAATATAGAAGAAAGTGTCTTTTATTTCAAATTTTTCCGTTATAGTAAAACTAAATAAGGATTCATCTCCAAGAAAAAAATAGGAAGTAAGAACCCCGGAAATGGAGGCCAACAAAAGGGGAAGCATGGAGATCATAGTTAGATCTAGACTAAAAACCTCCACGGCAAAGATAATGGCTGCTATAGGGGATTGGAAAATAGAGGCAATAGCTCCGGCCGAGGCACAGGCAATAAGAAGAGATCGTGTTTTGGCATTAATATGTAATAATCTGGCAACATTAGAACTTATTGCCGCTCCTGAAGCTACGGCAGGGCCTAAAAGTCCAACAGAACCTCCAAAACCCACCGTTAAAGGGGCAGTTACCAAAGGCAAAAATATTTTCTTTGCACTTATTATCCCTTTCTTTTTTGACAAAGCAAAAAGAACAGAGGAAATAGCGTGCTCCAATTTTTCCTTATGAACAAATTTTACATAAAGATAAACCAGTGTAAGGCCTATAATTGGGGTTACAAAATATAGTTGATAATTGGAAAAGACTATTCCCTTTTCTAAAAGAGACTCTATAAAGTAAGTTGTGTTTTTAAGCGTAACTGCGGCAAGCCCGGCTAAAAACCCAACAACAACGCTCATTAGCTGGGTAAAGGTTTTATTGGAGATATGTTTGTACCTCCATTTAAGAAACCTGGTAAATAAGGTTGTGATTCGGTTGGGCATTATTTGATTATACGTTTAAAGGTATTAAAAATGCCGCTTTTAAATGGGATTGGTGTTAAGATTGAATATCTAATTTTAAATTCAGTTCCTTCAATTGTGCTTCATCAATAAAGGCAGGCGCATCAATCATGACATCCCTTCCGCTATTATTTTTTGGAAATGCAATAAAATCTCTAATAGTTTCCTGTCCTCCAAGAATGGCCACGAGCCTGTCAAGCCCAAACGCAATTCCTCCATGTGGAGGAGCGCCATATTGAAAAGCATCCATTAAAAAACCGAACTGTGCTTTTGCCTCTTCCTTTGTAAAACCAAGATGCCTGAACATGGTTGCCTGGATTTCTTTGTTGTGTATTCTGATTGATCCACCTCCAATTTCATTTCCATTTAATACCAAATCATATGCATTGGCTCTTACCGCAGCTGGATCTGATTCTAACAATTCCAGCTGTCCGGGTTTAGGAGAAGTAAAGGGGTGATGCATTGCATGGTAGTTACCTGTTTCATCATCTAATTCCAGTAATGGAAAATCGACAACCCATAAAGGAGCAAATTCTTTTGGATTTCTAAGCCCAAGACGTTCCGCCATTTCCATTCGCAAAATACTTAACTGAGTTCTGGTTTCCGTTGTGTTTCCTGAAAGAATACATATAAGATCCCCTGCTTTTGCCCCTGTGATTTGGGCCCATTTGGATAGGTCTTCCTGCCCATAGAATTTGTCAACAGACGATTTATAACTACCATCCTCATTACATTTTACATACACCATTCCTTTTGCCCCTACCTGAGGCCTGCGCATCCAATCTATAAGTTGGTCTATTTCTTTTCTCGAATAGGATGCGGCACCAGGTACGGCAATTCCAACAACTAACTCAGAGGAATTAAACACATTAAAATCTTTGTGTTTCGCTACTTCGTTTAATTCGCCAAATTCCATTCCAAAACGAATGTCTGGTTTGTCATTGCCAAATCTTTTCATTGCTTCATCATATGTCATCCTGGGAAATTCCCCTGTCTCTACTCCGTTAATTTCAAGAAGCAGATGTCTGGTAAGTCCTTCAAAAGCCTGCAATATATCATCCTGTTCTACAAAAGCCATTTCACAATCAATTTGTGTGAATTCTGGTTGTCGGTCAGCGCGTAAATCTTCATCTCTAAAACATTTTACAATCTGAAAATATTTATCCAACCCACCTACCATGAGTAATTGTTTGAAGGTTTGAGGGGATTGTGGCAGTGCATAGAACTGTCCTTCATTCATCCTGCTTGGAACTACAAAATCACGAGCCCCTTCCGGAGTTGATTTTATTAAATAAGGCGTTTCCACTTCAATAAACCCTTGTTTGGAAAGGTAATTCCTAACTGCGATAGTAACTTTGCTACGAAAAATTAGATTTTCTTTGACCGGATTTCTTCGAATATCCAGATAGCGAAATTTCATTCTTAAGTCTTCTCCTCCATCGGTTTTATCTTCAATTGTAAATGGAGGTAATAACGATTCATTTAATACCTGAAGTTTTGTAACCAATATTTCAATATCCCCAGTAGGGATATTAGAATTTTTAGAAGATCTTTCAATTACCGTACCCTCTACCTGAAGCACAAATTCGCGGCCTAAGTTTCTTGCCTTTTCCAATATTTCGGGGTCACTTCGTTCTTCATCAAAAACCAGTTGCGTAATGCCATAGCGATCTCTAAGATCTACCCAGACCACAAACCCTTTGTCTCTTGTTTTTTGCACCCAGCCAGATAAAGTGACTTCTTTATTTATGTGCGATGATCGCAATTCACCACAAGTATGACTCCTATACATTTTAAGTTCCTTGTATTACAGCCGCAAATGTAAGAAGATAAGCTTGTAACCTTTATAAATAGCATAATTTTTTCAATGCATAACAGTTTTTTTTAAGGATTTATTTATAAGAAAAAGAATACAAAAAATGTTGGAGCATCTAATAATTTATTAACTTGTTGACATATAACTAATTCAAAACTTAAAAACATGAAACAATTTCTACTTGGAAATATATTCCTATGGTTGTTTTTGACTTTGCCCATCTTTGCATTTTCGCAGGGAAAGGTGAATGGGAATATTACAGATTCCGAAGATGGGGCCCCTTTGGCCGCAGTAAATGTGGTTATCAAGGGAACCACCACCGGTACTACTTCGGATTTTGATGGTAACTATGAGATCGAGGTCAGCAGATTTCCGTCTACTTTGATTTTTTCTACTTTGGGATATGAAACAAAAGAACTGGAGGTAAATGCCCCTACAACATTAAATGTATCCCTGGGTACCTCGGCAACTGGGCTTGACGAAGTTGTAATTACAGGTCTTGCTTCTTCAATAAAAAGATCTAATTCAGCAAATGCTGTCGCATCGATCTCGGCAGAGGAACTAGCTGGGGTTACACCACCTCAAACTTTAGATGGTGCTTTGGCGGGTAAATTTGCAGGTGCTTTGATCACCAAAAGTTCGGGAGCTCCAGGTGGAGGTATATCCGTAAGGTTAAGAGGGGTGACTTCTGTTAACGGTAATGCCCAACCATTATACATTGTAGATGGGGTCTATGTGAATAACAGCAGCATTTTTGCACCGGGATTAAATGATGTCTCTCGGGCAGCAGCAGGAGGAGCTAGCCCTTCTGGTAATACAACTCAGGATAATCCATCTAACCGGATTGCCGATCTTAATCCAGAGGATATTGAAAGTGTGGAAGTCCTTAAAGGTGCATCGGCCGCGGCGATATATGGTGCCAGGGCTGCTGCTGGGGTAATTATTATCACGACTAAAAAAGGAAAAGCAGGAAAGACCAAAATATCTTTTTCTCAATCTATAGGTTCTAACAACGTAATTAATTTACGAGGTTTAAGAAACTATACAGCGGAAATTGCTGAAGATGGTTTTGGAGCCGGTGAAGGTTCTCTTTTTACACAGGCC
>CBDTVT010000159.1:0-7068 GCA_965364275.1 uncultured Eudoraea sp.
ATTCTGAGACATCAATTGGCAGATGGTAGTTTTGGAATACATCAGGAATCAAAAGTGGGTACCGTTTTTACCAGCATAATTAATTATGTTGCCTTGCGCTTTTTAGAACATTCCGCATCGGAACCTCCATTAAAAAAAACATTGAATTGGATACATGAAAAAGGAGGGCCCCTGTATTCCGCAAGTTGGTGTAAATTTATACTGTCATTTCTAAATTTGTATTCTTATAAAGGGGTTGCTCCTGTGCCCCCTGAGTTGTATATGTTACCCAGCTGGTTTCCGTTTCATCCGCGTAAAATTTCAGGTTATGTAAGGATTATTTATTTACCCATGTGTTACTTCTATCGTGAACGCCTGTCCATAGAACCAGATGAACTAATAATCCAATTAAGGAAAGAATTATACCTCCAACCCTATGAGCAAATTAATTTTGCCAAACATAGAGGGACAATTGCAGATACAGATAATATTTTTCCTGAATCTAGAATATTTAAAATCTCTATGTGGTGGATCAAGAGAATTGACCCCATTATCCCAAAGTATATAAAAAAGAAAGCACTGGCACTTGTATATGAACACATAGAATATGAAGACGAAAATTCTTCTTTTATCAGGCAAGCTCCTGTAAATGCTGTTTACAACACCCTGGTATACCATTTTAGGGGTGAGAAAGAGAAACTGGAAAAATCTTGGGAAAAACTTCCTTTATATCTATGGGAGAATGAAGATGAAATATTGATGCAGGGATTTACAAATACCTATACCTGGGATAATGGATTCTATTTACAGGCCATAGGTAAAGAATGTACTGATCCATTGTTAAAACCTTTGGCTCTTAAGACTCGTAAATTCCTGTTGGATAACCAGGTGATGAAGGAGTTGGAAAACCCATTTAAATATCACCGTCTTCCCAGGGCAGGCGGCTGGACTTTTAGTTATCTGGACAATGGTTGGGTAGTATCAGATTGTACCGCTGAAGCCATTAAAGCACTGTTGGAAACCGAAGGCTTAGGCGATGAATTATTATCTGATGAGAGAATAAAAAAAGCAGTTGGTTTTATAATGCTACTGCAGGGTGATGACGGAGGATGGACCAGTGTAGACAAAGCCATTGGGAGCCCGAAACTGGAGTGGTTTAATGCGGCTAATGTATTTGTTGATATTATGGTTGATCATTCTTATGTGGAATGTACGGCCAGTATAATTCAATGTTTCGTACAAATAAAACAGAGCAGGCCCCATTTGTTTACCTCTGAAATGGAAAATGCTATGGACCGGGCTGTTAAATACCTTTTGAATTCTCAATATGAAGATGGAAGCTGGGAAGCCCTTTGGGGTCTGTGTTTTACCTATGGAATTTGTTTTGTTGTGGAGGGACTGACTATGTATGGAATAAGCAAGGACCATGAAGCAATACAGAATGCATGCAACTACCTATGGTCCAAACAAAAAGAAGATGGAGGCTGGGGAGAAGCACAGGAGTCTGCACTGGCAAGGCATTATATCCAGGCCGATGCTAGCGTGGTAGATCAAACGGCCTGGTGCATACTTGCATTATTAAACGGAGGTTTTGTTGAAGACCCCAGGCTATTAAAAGCTATAAACTGGCTCATTGACCAGCAACTTGAAGATGGCGACTGGCCGGTGCAGCCAATGAGTGGATTGTTTTATAAAACAACCATGGTTTCCTACAGGAACTACAAGCGCTATTTCTCACTTCTAGCATTAAAGAAGTATAGACAAGAACTAAACCCTAAAATAGGGTAAATTCCTCCATTTTGTTGCCTGATTAAGCTTTTGGTTATAAAGAAATTATTATCTTTTAGGTCATATATTAGACACTTTAGAACTTAAGATAACCAACATTAGTTGCGGATAAGATATTGGACCAACCTGGTTGTTAAGACATCCTGTTGGGCCGGATTCACAACTTTTTCTGAATTGGCGGGCATCTATGACCGATGAAGAATGGGTTGACTGGAATACCGCTAACGATGATAAGAGGTACAATTCTGTAGAATAATTTTTTGGGTTAAATGCAAGGCAGTAAGCAGAATTCTAATTAAAAATTAGCATCCCATGAGACTAAATAGACAAATAATATTAACAATATGAAAAATAACACTAACAAAACCAGCAGAAGAAAATTTATTAAAGGATCCACTATCCTAACAGCAGGACTGATCTCAACCCCGGTAATAAGCCTTGCCCATAATAAATCAATTACTAACACAGAAGGCCTTTATATTATTGGGCCCAAAGAGGGGTATGCTCCGGAAATCGGCACACTTTTATCTACCATGACCATGATGCGGACATGGCTGATACATAGTGTCAAAGATTTGACAGTGGAACAATTGGATTTCCAAATTGATGAACAATCTAATTCTATTGGTGCTATGCTGTTTCACCTGGCAGCTACTGAAAGGTATTATCAATTAAACACGTTTGAAGAGTTGGAATGGGATACCTGGAATGAGGAAATAAAAAATGAGTGGGATGTTCCTATGGGTCTGGGTGCAAAAGGCCGGGAGGAGATTAAAGGCAATAAAATAGAATACTACCTTTCCAAACTGGAGGAGGTCAGAGAAAATACCAAAAAAGAATTTGCCAAGAGAGACGATGATTGGCTTAATAAGACCGAACCATTTTTCCAAAACCAACCCACTAATAATTATTGTAAATGGTTTCATGTATGCGAACACGAATCAAATCATAACGGACAAATAAAATTCATTAAAAAAAGATTACCCGTTTAAAGAATAAAAAGTTCGGATAGTAGTAAATGATTCATTTAAAAGAAAATACTCTCAAGAAAATTTTATAAAGATAAAGGAGTAGTCGAAGAACTCATCTGCTTATAATCATTTAAAGTAATAGGAAAATTGATCAAAGGAATTTATCTTTCACACCTTTTAATTATTAATCCTGCCTTTCATTAAAATGACATTATCTAATATGAAGTTTATCAGACTTTTGATTATTGCTTTTACATTTTCTCTCCTGTCCGTTAATTTATCCATACTTCATTCCCAGGACTTTTCTTCACTGGAATACCGCAATGTCGGACCATACAGAGGCGGGAGAGTTACAGCTGTATCAGGGATTACATCTAAACCTTCCACCTTCTTTTTAGGTGCCACGGGAGGTGGTGTATGGAAAACAGAAGATTACGGCACTTCCTGGTTTAATGTTTCTGATGGCTTTTTTAAAACCCCATCTATTGGGGCAATTGCAGTTGCCCAAAACGACCCAAATATAGTCTATGTCGGAACAGGGTCAGACGGTTTTCGAAGCAACCTGATTGAAGGTAAAGGCATGTATAAATCTATTGATGGTGGTAAAACCTGGGTAGAAACCGGGCTTACAAAGGTTGGGCAGATCGGAGCTGTACGAATTCACCCCAATGACCATAATACGGTTTACGTTGCTGCAATAGGACACGCTTTTAATTCAAATCCTGAAAGGGGGCTATACAAAACCACGGATGGAGGCAAGACCTGGAAAAACATTTTATTCATTTCTAATAAAACCGGAATATCCGATATAGAAATGATGCCTACCAACCCCAATATACTTTATGCGGCGGCCTGGAAAGCGGAACGTAAGCCCTGGACCATAATTAGCGGAGGAACACCTAAAGAAGGAGGAATCTACAAATCTATTGACGCTGGGAAAAACTGGAACAAAATTGAAAGTAGTCTTCCGGCAAAGCTTATTGGTAAAATTGACCTTGAAGTATGTCCGGCAGATTCTAAGCTGCTCTATGCATTAGTTGAAGCTCCTAATGAGGAAGGCGGATTATATATTTCAGATGACCATGGTAAAACCTTTGAACACGTATCTGACGATAAAAAAATACGTACCAGACCCTTCTATTACACGAACGTAAAAGTTGACCCACAAAACCCTGATGTTATTTATAGTATGGCCACAGACTATATGAAATCGGTAGACAGGGGGAAAACCTGGACATCACTTTCCGTTCCGCACGGCGATAATCACGATATGTGGATTAATCCTGAAAATTCAGATCTTTTTATTCAAAGCAATGATGGTGGAGCAAACGTAACACATAATGGAGGTAAAAGCTGGTCTACTCAATACAACCAACCTACATCAGAAATTTACCAGGTAGAAGTAGACAACCAATACCCTTACTGGCTTTATGGCGGGCAGCAGGATAACTATTCCACGATAGCAGTACCCAGTATGCCCCCTTATGGAATTCAGGCGGCCGGAATTGGTTATATCATAAATACAGGGGGTTGTGAAACCGGACCGGCGGTACCTCATCCAACAAATCCCGATATTGTTTACTCCAATTGTAAAGGCCGATTTACGGTTTTTAACAAAAAAACCGGAACGGAAAAATCATTTTATGTTGGAGCCTCAAATATGTACGGGCATAATCCAAAAGACCTGCAATTCAGATTTCAGCGGGTATCCCCTATTCTGGTTTCCCCTCATAATCCAAAAGTTATTTATCATACATCACAATATGTACATAAAACCACTGATGAGGGTAAAACCTGGAAAATCATTTCCCCTGACCTCACAGCTTTTGAAGCAGATAAACAAGTGGTATCTGGAAGTCCGATTACTCGAGATATCACGGGTGAAGAATTCTACAGCACTATTTATGCCATTCAGGAATCGTCTTTAGAGGAAGGACTAATCTGGGTTGGTGCTAATGATGGCCCGGTTCATGTAACCCGGAATGGTGGTAAAACCTGGAAAAATGTAACTCCAAAAAACTTGCCCCCAGGTGGCAGGGTAGATGCGGTTGAGCCATCGTCGCATAATCCGGCCAAGGCCTATGTTTGCGTTCTGCGATATCAGTTAGGCGATCGGAAGCCTTACATCTACAAAACCGATAATTATGGTGAATCATGGCAGTTAATTACACCGGGTAATAATGGCATACCAAAAGAACATGCTGCAAGAGTAGTTCGCGAGGACCCTGAAAAGCAAGGTCTTTTATTTGCCGGTACAGAATATGGGCTTTTTGTTTCATTTAATGACGGAGCAACATGGAAGGCATTCCAACAAAATCTGCCCATTACACCTATTACCGATCTAAAAATTCATAGAGGAGATCTGGTTTTGGCTACCATGGGCCGTGGATTTTGGATTTTAGATGATATAAACCTTCTGAGACAAGAGAATTTAGTGAATAACAAGAATAATATATTATTCAAACCCAATTCCGCAATTCGATATAGAGCCCCCTCCGGGGCCCGAACAAGTGAGTCCCCAAAGTATCCTAAACCTGGGGTAACCCTTGATTACTTCTTAAAAGAAGATTTGAGTTCTTTATTAAAATTGGAAATATTAGACAAAAGGTTGGAAGTTGTAAATACTTACATTAGCGATACAACCGGAATTTCAAAAGATAGTGTAAAACGTAATATGAGTACCGAATTCCTTAATTATCAGGTATCTGATAAATTAAATGCAAAGAAAGGATTCAATCGTTTTAAATGGGATATGACCTCAACCGGGCCATGGAATAAGAAAGTCGAAGACCGTTATAAAAATGGTCCACTTGTAAAACCCGGATTATATATCGCAAAGTTCACAATTGATAAGATAGTATTATCTAAATCTTTTGAAATATTTTTGGACCCCAGGGTACAAACTACAGGAATCTCGGAAAAAATCATTAGTGAGCAGGTAGATTTTCAAATAAAGGTACTCGACTTATTAAATAAGGCGTTGTTACTGGTAAACGATTTGGAAAGAGAACAGGAAATTTTAGGGAATAAAGAGAAAATAACCGAAACGGATAAAACTAAATTATCGGAAATAAAAATAGTCCTTGATGAATTAAGAACCAGAGAAGGAATTTATGAGCAACCTATGTTAACGAGTCAAATCAAATATTTATACAATATGATGAACGAGGCTGATCAGGAGATTGGGAAGGACGCATTGGACAGGTTTATTGAATTGGAAAACAGCTTCGAGACCATCAAAACAAGTATGAACTAGTTAATTTTTAATAAGAACTCTATCATAAAATCATCTTATATATGAACATCTTTAAAAAAATTAAAACCTACAATAAACACGGGCGACGAGTGGTAAATGATCCCTTTCACAAAAACACCCTTGAAATAACTAAGTTAGAACTCAAAAAAACGCCCAAAAGAACCGAGGTGATAAATTTTTTATTATCACTCTTTAAGCCCGAAACCTGCTATTTGGAAATAGGCGTCCGAAATCCGGATCACAATTATAACCACATAAATGCTGAAACAAAGTACAGTGTGGACCCGGGTGTGGAATACAAGGAGAGTTCAATAGATTTTAAAATGACCAGTGATAGTTTCTTTGATAAATTAAATAAAAATGAAATTTTATCTAAGGACATTAAGTTTGATGTAATTTTTATTGATGGTCTGCATCTTGCAGCACAGGTAGGTTTGGATATTAAAAATTCATTAGACTTTATAAAAGAAGATGGTTTTATAGTGTTGCATGACTGCAACCCGCCAACAGAATGGCATGCAAGGGAAGACTATCAGTACAAGAATTCTCCGGCACAAGGCTATTGGAACGGAACTACCTGGAAAGCCTTTTTAAAATCGCGTTCCGATTCCGGTTTGTATTCCTGTTGTATTGATACAGATTGGGGTGTTGGCATTTTATCTAAAAAACATCCTATTGGCGACAGTATAAAGAATACCAATCCATTTTATGAATACAGGGTTTTGGATGAAAACAGAAAAGAATGTCTTAATCTGATAAGCTTTGAAGCCCTAAAAGAAAAATTAAGTCCTTCTAAAACATAACAGAGGGTTTTTCTTTAAAACTCTATTTGATCTTACACTTTTTGTTGTACAGGTCCAAAATACCAGCACATTCCATTTTTTAAACAGTCAAATACGGTTTCTCAAAAAACCATATCTTAATACAACTATATTAAGGCTGTCTATATATAAAATAGAGGAAGTTTCTATATTTATAAGATCTGGTAACAAATCATTATCAGGTTAGACCGAAAACAATTACTTTAATACATATCAACAATATTTATATTAGCTTAAAACAACCAATATTATG
>CBDTVT010000160.1:0-6905 GCA_965364275.1 uncultured Eudoraea sp.
TACGTAAATGCATTTTATAAAGAATATGCAAAAAGTGAAAAGTATTGGAATCAACTCAAAAGTAATGCGAATGCAGCTGGTGTTAGAAATCTCCTGATCATGGTTGATGATGAAGGAGAACTGGGAAATCCCGATAATAATGAACGTACTCTAGCCATTGAAAATCATTACAAATGGATCAATGCAGCCAAACTACTGGGGTGCCACTCCATTAGGGTGAATGCGTTTGGACAGGGAGATAAGATAACATTGAAGAATTCATTAATAGATGGTTTGGGAAGATTAAGTGATTATGGTGCCAAGGAAAATATTAATGTTCTGATTGAAAATCATGGCCTACATACTTCAGATGGTAAGTTTATGACTTCAATAATAAAACAAGTTGATAATAAGCATTTGGGAACCTTACCGGACTTTGGTAACTGGTGCCTTAATGCCAAATGGGGAAGCACGCAGAATAACAAATGCACAGAAATGTATGATCCCTATCAAGGAGTCGCCGATTTTTTACCATATGCAAAAGGAGTAAGTGCCAAATCTTACAATTTTGACACGAATGGAAATGAAACCTTTTTGGATTACAGAAGATTACTTAAAACCGTGAAAGATTCGGGATTTGATGGTTATATAGGGATAGAATACGAGGGTGAAAAACTAAGTGAACCCGAAGGTATCAAAGCAACCAAGGCGCTGATTGAAAAAGTCTGGCTCAATTTAGAATAAGGCAGTTTTTAACTTCTCATTTAGTCAAAACTACAACCAATATTCGTTTAAATTATTTAAAATTAATCGCAAATAATTGAATGGCATCCTGTTTTCCCCTCAGTATCAGTTTGCCAATTTCGGTAAACGAAAAAATGGGGTCCGGATTTAATTTTATAACCAGATCTTCTGATATCAAAACCCTTACCCCGTAATTATTGCATTCCGACTGAATTCTGGCTGTGGTGTTCAAAGCATCGCCAGTATATATTATATCCTTTTTGATAATTCCAATTTCTCCGGTTGTTACCTCGCCAATATGGAAACCCGCTTTAAATCCCGGCACCAACCCAAAATGTTGATTATAATGAGACTTTTTTTCTTCAAACACCTCAGAAATCTTATGAAAACAAACTATACAATTATTATTAAATAATCCTTTTTTCTCTGTCCAGGAGACAACAATTTCATCTCCTACATACTGATATATTTCTCCATTGGTTTCCAGGATGGCATCAGTCATATCGGCGTAATAAGCTTTTATTAGGTCGAAGTATTTTCTATGTCCCATCTTTTCTGCTATAGTTGTGGAAGACTTCATATCAAGAAACATAAATATTCTTACTTCTTGTTTAGGTTTTATGTATTTGCCAAAGGAGTAATTAAAGAACACCTCGTTACCCAAATATGTAGTTATTTCCGAATAGAATAAAGCAATATCCAATATTAGTGCGGCATATAGGATAACGCTCCAAAAAGAGAATTTCTTTATAAAGACTATAAGGCTGTTATAAACCACCGGATCAAAAACAGTTCTATTAAAGCTAATTGAATTCATAACTAAAGTGAGAACACTTAAAAAAATGATTAACAGGAGTGTGTAAAAGGTTCCCTTAATGAATATCTTGTTCCAAAACGATTTGTCCTGATATCGCTTTCTTAACCAGGTCACTTCAATCCAACCTTGTGCCAATCCCATAAGAAAGCTTCCCAGACTTATATAGATCAGGGCATTTTTAAAATCATATTTGTTACCGGTAGCGGGATATATGGGAGAATCACCAAGTAATCCATATTCAAGAAATACATAGACAAGTCCGAATAGTAACCAGATAATTCCAAACGTAAGAGTTTGTCTTAAATGACGATAATTTTTAGGGCTTAACATAGGAAGGTAAATATAAGAATTCCAAAGTGACTGCATAAAATACTATCATTAGAACCAATATTAGAGTTTCAAAACAGACTGTTTTTTAAAAGTACTTCCCCCAATATATTGAAGTGTTTTTCAAATAAATCAGTTTTATAGCAGCATGCCAATAAAGCCTGTAATCGGGTAAATTCATAAAAAAAAACTATTTTTAATACCTTACTAGATCAATCCAAACTAAACCAATTAATATGTCACAAATTTCTATAAGCTCAGTCAAACCCAAATTAACTTTTTGGCAAATCTGGAATATGAGTTTTGGTTTCCTGGGAATTCAATTCGGGTTCGCTTTACAAAATGCCAACGTAAGCAGGATTTTTGAAACCCTGGGTGCATCTAAAGACGAATTGCCAATTCTATGGCTGGCAGCCCCGGTAACAGGCCTTCTGGTACAACCAATTATTGGTTATTACAGCGATAGAACCTGGCACCGTAGATGGGGAAGGCGCAGGCCTTTTTTCGCGATTGGAGCAATTCTTGCCACTATCGCTTTATTCGCAATGCCAAACTCAACCGAGCTTTGGATGGCGGTAATTATGCTGTGGCTGATGGACGCTTCAATTAACATAAGTATGGAGCCATTCAGGGCTTTTGTTGGCGACATGTTGCCCAACGAACAGCGGACCAGCGGATTTGCCATGCAAAGTTTTTTTATTGGTTTAGGTGCTGTAATTGCCTCTGCCCTGCCCTTCATGATGACGAATTGGTTTGGAGTAGAAAATATAGCTGCAGATGGTGGTATCCCGGATTCGGTAAAATGGTCATTTTATATTGGGGGCATTGCCTATTTCACTGCCGTAATGTGGACTGTTTTTAACTCAAAAGAATACCCGCCGGATGATATTGAAAAACTTAAAAGTGAAAATGCGGAAATAGGAGTATTTACCGGACTCAAAGAATCCTTTATGGGTATTTTTAAAATGCCCAAAACCATGGTACAGCTGGCATTTGTTCAATTTTTTTCCTGGTTTGCACTTTTTGCTATGTGGATCTATACAACCTCAGCCGTCACCAGCCATATTTATGACACTTCAGATACCGCTTCAGTATTATACAATGAGGGAGCTGATTGGGTTGGAATTTGTTTTGCTGTATATAACGGAATTGCAGCCTTGGTGGCTTTTCTTTTGCCTGTAGTGGCCAAAAAAATTAGCAGAAAAATGACACATTTAATTGCTCTTATCCTAGGAGGCATAGGCTTGATTTCCATTTATTTCATATCCGATCCAAATTTATTGTTGGTATCCATGATAGGAGTTGGTATTGCCTGGGCAAGTATTTTGTCAATGCCCTATGCTATGCTATCCAGTATTTTACCGGCTAATAAGATGGGATATTATATGGGGGTTTTTAACTTCTTTATTGTTATTCCACAAATTGTAGCGGCGGGTATACTGGGCTTTTTATTAAAATCATTTTTTGGGAATATTTCTGTCTATGCACTGATAATTGGCGGCGTTTCAATGATCATTGCCGGCTTATTATGTGTTTTTGTTCAAGACAATGAAGTCACTGCTGATTTAGCAAAAAAATAAGTCCTGTTTTAATCTAGTTGAGGTTTTAGGCTGCTTATAGATTATCTAATTGATTGCTTTTTTTATCTGTACTAATTGTCCAAAAGAAACCGACGAAAAAGAAAGTATCTGCAGGTGGGCGGATGGCCAACCTTTCAAAAACACCATTTATATTAGGTGAATTAGCGTATTCATAATTACTAATATTATTAAAACCAAGCACATTGCTTACAGAGAAGTAAAGTATTTTTTGCTGATCAATTAAATAGGCCCAGTTAAAACTCAGGTTGTTATAAGAACTGGTCTTTTCGGCAAGGAAATCGGGGCTATTAGGATCATCATAAGGCCGCCCGGAACCAAAGGTATAGGATAATCCAACTTGTGACCTGAGCTTATCAACCCAATATTTAGTAACTGCGGAAAAGCTGTGATTTGGAGCAAAATTAGGAGTAGCTTTTTGCGGGTAATTTAGATAGTCCCTCTCCGTGTTCAAATAAGAATAGGAAAGCCAGTAATCCAGATTCTTAAGACTTTTGTTATCTCTCCAGAAAATGTCTAAACCCGAAGCATATCCACTGCCTTGATTGTTATAATTAGAATCGAATTGGGGAAGCTCCGTATTATATTTAATCAGATTTTGATAATCTTTGTAATAAGCTTCTGCCCTGAAGATTTTGCCATCATTTAAATATTGATAATTTAAGATGTAATGTGATGTTCTGGCCATTTTCAATTCCTGATTGTACTTCAAATAGTCAATCTGTGGGTTTTGATAGAAATCGCCATAGGCCAGTGAAAATTGCCCGTGATCTCCACTCTTATATGCAAGTGAAACCCTTGGAGAAAAGTTTAGCTCGTTGAGCGCATTTGAATATTCTGCCCTAGCCCCCAGTTTCACAGCAAAGCGATTGCTTAAAAAGATATCCCCTTCCGTAAATATAGCACTCAGGTTATCATTAAAAAAGCTCTTAAATTCTAAACCATCTAATGGCCGAAATGAATCCGTATAGTCGGTAATAAAATATTCAATGCCAAAATTTAGATTAAAACGATTACTAAATCCTTTTCTTATTTTAAATTTCAAATGCGCTGCAGTCTGATTTGTATGGATCTTATCCTGAAATAATCCGATCGCATTCCCATCATATGAAATACTCGCTCCGGTATTAATTGACCACTCATTAGCAAGAAATTCCTTATAGCTGGCATTCAGGTAAAAATTATTGTTTTTTTGTTGATAGGGTACAAATTCTTCAAAATTTATGTTCTCCTGTTCAATATCAAAATCGGCATAGGTAAAACCCGCATAGAGTTTAAACAAGCTTTTTTCTTTTTTACTACGAAAAACAGCCTCCCCGGAGAAAGATTTATAGGGTGAATTCCAACGAACACCTTGATCTGAGGGAATTAAAGTCTCATAGGGCGCCAGATTAATATAAGAGGTGTTTATACTTAGAGACTGATCACCCCATATTTCTGTATGGCCTAATCCCAGGCCTACGGTCATAATAGAAATATCTGTTTTTTCCTGCACTGGTTCATCGATGGTGTTAAGTAATAATACGCCGGAAAGAGCCTGTCCGTATTCTGCAGAATATCCTCCTGTACTAAAAGTTATCCCTTTGAAAAGAAATGGCGAGAAACGTCCTCTTGTAGGAATATTATTAGCGGTCGCATTAAAGGGCTGGAATACGCGTAATCCATCAATAAACACCTGCGTCTCATCTGCTTCTCCTCCCCGTACAAATAATCTGCCATCTTCATTTATGGTAGCCGTCCCTGGTAAGGTTTGTATTGCAGCAACCACGTCCCCTAATGCACCGGCCGTAGTTACAATGTCCAGCGGTTTAAGAACAGAAGCCTTTGAATTGCTTCCGGCTTCAAAAGTACCTGCTGTAAGGGTAACTCCTGTTAATGAATTAACCGCTTCATTGAGAATTATTTTTTGATCTAAAAAAAAGGTGACATCAGCTGCTTCCATGTGAGTTTCATAACCCATCATGGATACAATAAGTACCCAGGAACCGCTCTCGGAAGTTGTAAAGTTAAAACTACCGGATGAATCGGTGGAACTACCATCATAAGTTCCTTCCAGGTAAACGTTAGCGCCAGTAATAGCAATATTTTCCTTATCGGTCACAGACCCGGCTATAGTTGTTTGCCCGTATAGAGAAATCGAAAAGAACAAAAAGGAAATTATATATACTAACCACTTCATACCAAAAACTCTTATTTGTTATTGATACAAAAATGGAGTGCATTTCTTCCATAGTATAAATAAGCTTACCCAACTGTCCTTTAATTAAGATGAATTGAAGCTCTAAAATATGAACACAATTCAATCCTTATATTCAACAGTTGGGTACGGAAAAATTTAGAATGATTGCGAGTATTAAGAGTTTTGAGCCATCATTAACAAATAAAAAACAGAAGCATGAAAACATTAGCACTTATTTTAAGTTTAATTATTTCAGGGATTATTGCAAATGCACAGGATACAAAAGGAATCACAGTTAAGGTTACTATTGAAAATGTTCTAAGTGATGAAGGTCAAATCCTGGCAGCACTGCATACACAGGATACATTTATGAGAGGTCCGGGAATTCAAAATTTTCAAAGCAAGGCAAAAACCGGCAGCATTAGCTTTGTTTTTGAAGATGTAAAACCCGGCACTTATGCTATTTCATCATTACATGATGCCAATGAAAATCAGCGTATGGATTTTCAGGATAGTGGTATGCCAAAAGAGGATTATGTCATGAGTGGCAATGAAATGATCATGGGACCCCCAACTTTTCAGGATGTAAAGTTTGAAGTGGTGAGCGAAGATCTTGAATTAAATCTTCGTTTTTAAATCAGTATAAAACATAAAAATACCCGCATTAAGCGGGTATTTTTATTTTAAGTGTTGTTTAAAAAAAATATAAATATATCCTGAATGACTAAGCTATCATTCTGTAGCCTAAAGTATTATATCTCCTCCGCCAGCCAGGCTTTCATCATCCAAACTGTTTTTTCCTGTTCCGTAATAAAACCACTCATCATGGAATTAGTACCCTCATCATTGGCCGCATCGGAATCAGCCAGAATTTTTCGCTCAATAAGCAGAAGCTCTTTTAAAGAATCAACGACCAACTTAATTGCTTCCTCATCCTTTGTTACATTTTTTCCTATCGGAACATTTGAGTTTTCCAAATAATCCTCAAAAGTATGAAGTGGAACTTCACCTAAGGTTAATATGCGCTCGGCTACTTCATCTACTTTAAGGTTAGCATCGTTGTATAATTCCTCAAATTTTACATGTAGGTCAAAAAAACTTTTCCCTTTAATGTTCCAGTGAATACCTCTAAGATTTTGATAGTACGTTTGAAAGTTTGCTAACAATTTATTCAAATCCTTACTAAGGGTCTTTGATTTCTCGGCATTAAGGCCAATACTGTTTAATTTCATCATTATTTTTTTGTTTATCATAAAATTAT
>CBDTVT010000161.1:0-6807 GCA_965364275.1 uncultured Eudoraea sp.
CCAACGACCCCCGCCCTGTCAAGGCGGTGCTCTAAACCAACTGAGCTAACACTCCCAATGCCATTTAACACCTAAAATTTGCTTGATAATAGGTCAAAACAGGATGCAAATATCGTAAAATTATCGGAGCTATCAAGTACCTCGACAATGCTTGTATTTAAATAATCTATCTTATTTTTATATAAATTATAATATTAATTATGAAGATCATTTCATGGAATGTTAATGGTATCCGGGCTATCATTAAAAAAGAATTTTTTGAAACTGTCAATGTTTTGAATCCTGATATCCTTTGTATTCAGGAAACTAAGGCACAAGATATTGAAGTAGAAAAAGCTTTATTACCTTTAAAAGAGCATCATCTTTATTGTAATTCCGCAGAAAAAAAAGGATACTCCGGGACAGCGATTTTAGGTAAATCTGAACCCATTACTGTCAGTTTGGATATGGCAATATCAGAACATGATTCGGAGGGAAGAATAATCTGCGCTGAGTATGCCGATTTTTACTTAATTAATGTTTATGTCCCCAATTCGGGACAGCAATTAAACCGATTGCCGTATCGCCGCCAGTGGGATGAAGACTTTCTGAAGTATTTAAAAGAAAAAGAGAAATTAAAACCGCTAATTGTATGCGGGGATCTGAATGTTGCACATCGGGCTATCGACTTAAAAAACGATAAATCTAACTATAATAAAACCGCAGGTTACACGCAAATAGAAATTGATGGAATGGACAATTTTATAAATTCAGGTTTTGTGGATTCATTCAGATATTTAAGTCCGGATGAAGTGGCATATAGCTACTGGAGCTACCGTTTTAAAGCTCGTGAACGTAATACGGGCTGGCGAATTGATTATTTTCTTATAAGTAACTCCATAATGCCCAAAGTGAAATCTTCAAAGATACTACCGGAATTTTTTGGTTCTGACCACTGCCCTATTTTACTGGAAATAGAGCTATAATCTGCTAAATCTCTACATTCTTTCTTCTGAGTTTTTTAACCAACTTTCCTACGGAAAGCCCCTGAACAATTATGGAGAAAATTACCACTACGTAGGTCATAACCAAAAACAATTCTCTATCCATTTCTGCTGTGAGGCCTAGTGCAAGGGCTATAGATATTGCCCCTCGTAATCCCCCCCAGGTCATTATTAGATTGGTATTGGGAACAAAATCAAGACGAGTTTTAAACACATTTACTGGAATAACCAGGGAGGCATACCTGCAAACTAAGGCAATTGGAATGGCGAGGAGTCCTGCCAGTACAAATTCTATTTCAAGATCCAAAACCAACAATTCCATTCCTATTAGAACAAAGAGTATGGTGTTTAAAAGAATATCTATCAGCTCCCAAAACTTGTCCACATAAATTTCTGTAAGTTCGGACATTGCCTCTTGCCTTGCTGTATTTCCACCTACAATCAATCCTGCAACCACCATGGCTAAAGGTGCAGAAATGTGCAAATATTGGGCAATAACCGTGCCTATCATTACAGCTGCTAAAGTTATAATGACTTCAATATCATAATCATCTATGGACTTCATCAGCTTAAATGTTATCCAGCCCAAAAAAGCCCCGAAAAGTAATCCCCCGCCAACCTCGTGAACAAAAAGAGTAAGAACACTCGTAAGAGAAAAGTCTCCTGCGCTTCCATTAGCTAGTCCGAAAATCGTCAGAAAAATTACGACCCCAACACCATCATTGAAAAGTGATTCACCTACAATCTTGATTTCCAGCCTTTTAGGCACATTAGCCTTTTTTAATATACCTAAAACGGCAATAGGATCTGTCGGGGATATTAGCGCCCCAAAAAGAAGGCAATTAATAAATTGTACATCTAATCCTATTCCCTGTAGCATAAAGTATACTGCTATTCCTATGAGAAAAGTAGATACGAGAACACCAAAAGTTGCAAAAAACAGAATAGGCCATTTTAGTTCTTTTAGTTTTTGCAAATCGGTATGCAGGGCACCGGCAAAGAGCAAAAAACTAAGCATAATATCAAGCAAAACAGATCTGAAATCTATATGTGTTATGATGTAGCGCTCCGCGTTCAATAAGGTATCATCAAAATAACTCAGTGCAAATATTCCAAGTGTAAAAAATATGGTAATAACTGTAAGCCCTATTGTGTTTGGTAGCCTAATGAACCTTACATTGAGATAACCAAAGACTGCAGATATAAATACAAGTATACTGGTAATGATAAAGTAATCCATAGGGCACGAATATATTCAAATTCTGGCAAATTTTGAATCTGAGGGCAAATATTAAATTATGATAGCAATGTAATGTTCTAAGTACTTGCAAAACAGTTTAAAAGTCCTCTAAAAATTTCTCTTCAAGGTTTTTATCGACTTCATTTTTCGATTTAATTAAATATTGAGTGTGACTGATCAAGATCATTCCGAATAGTAGATGTCGTGATTACCTTCGCAGTTCAAATGATGTTTAACCTTAAATCTAATATTATGACACTAGTTAAATTTAAAAAAAGGGCAAGACCTTTTGGAAACCTAATTACTTCCGATTTTTTTGATATGGAGAATTTCTTTGACGACAAATTTTGGAATCGTGAATTATTAAATGATCGTTTCTGGAACGCAAGAGCCGGAGAACCTGCTTTAAATATAATGGAAAAAGAAGATCACTTTGAAATTGAATTAGCAGCACCAGGTTTCGCTAAAAAAGATTTTGAAATTACCATTGATGGAGGATACCTTAATATCTCTGCAAAAAAAGAGTTTACTAAGGAAGAAAAGGATGAAGATTACACAAGAAAAGAATTTAGTTACAATGCATTTGAAAGATCCTTGCTTTTACCAGAAAATGTAAAAGAAGAGGAAATTAAAGCCAAATACAATGACGGAATTCTAAGCTTCAAACTAGAAAAAAAAGAAGTTGTCCTAAAGGCAAAACCAAAAGTAATTGAGATTAGTTAATCTTTCAGTATTTGCTTAAAATGCTCTCCGTCTAAGTTAAGATCTTTAATTCGTCCATGTAGTAGAAGATCTCGATGGGGGGCATTCCTTTTTACCTGATTTTAAAAAATGACTTAACAAATTATTCCGCGCTAATCTTTTTATGGCATTTGAAGATTATCTGTTTTCTTCAAAGCCTTTATGGCAGCCTTATATCCCAAATCAAATACGGCATCCACATCAGTTATGGAAAATGTACTGTGATTTATCAAATCTTTGGGTGATATTACCAAATTGCAATCTCCAAACTTAGAAAGTGAATCTTTAGCAGAGCGTATCTTATAGGCGCGTTCCAATACATTAAAAGAGTGTTTTAATTGTTCTATCCCTACTTTAAGAAAAGGATTGACATATACCCCAATGATCTGATCACAATAGTTTTTAATGAGATCTACAGGGAAATTGTTCAAGGCTCCACCATCTACATAATACGAATCTGCAATTTTCATTGGCGTAAAAACACCTGGAAATGCCGCTGAAGCCAATATTGGCCGGATAAGTTCTCCTTCAGAAAAAACCTTTAAACTACCATCCAGAATGTTAGTGGCAGTAATGAATAAAGGAATTTTAAGACTCTCAAAATTATCTGCAGGAAAGAACTCAGAGAACTTGCTATAAAATTTTTCAGTATCAACAAACCCTGGTTTGCCAATCGCATAGTTATTAATACTAAAAATATTCACCTTCTTTATAAATTCGAGGATTTGTTTCCAATCTAAGCCCCCCGCATACAATGCGCCAATTATGGCACCGGCACTGGTTCCTGCTATATGAGTAATCTCGAAACCATATTCATCTAAAGCCTTTATTACCCCTATATGAGCAATACCCCTAAATCCTCCCCCGGACAATACTAAACCTGTATTCATAAAATAGCCGTACTACAAGCAAAGGTACCTTTTTACCAGTAAGAAAATTAGGATAAAAAAAGACCATAAGTATTAGTTTTAACACCTATGGCCTTATTAGAAATCTTTAAAAATTGCTATTCTGACAGTCTTTTTTTAAACACCTTTCTTAAAACAAAGGGAATCATCACCTTGGCAACGAAACCATCAAAACTTCTAATTAAATTAAAGGGATAGAAATAAGTTTTAAGCTCTTGTATTCTATACTTCGTATACTCCTTGTTAATTTCTCTTTCCAGAGCAAGGATTTTCAAATCCTCATCAATTTCCCTAAACGAGTTGTATTTTCCTATCATGGTCCCTCAAAAAAGTATTTAGAAAATAATTGCAACAAAGGCTTATTTAACCTGTCGCGAAATAGATAGCCTATAATCGCAAACAACAGATATAAAAACCCAATTATAGCGAATCCATAAACCATATTATCCATTGCGTAACCCATGCTAAAAGAAGCCGCCAAGCTCAAAAATATTAAAGCCAAAATAGCAATGGTACCAACCAGCAAAACCTTAGCTAAATAGGTAACCAAAACCATGGATATCTTAAAACTTTTAAGCTTGGCGTATTCTATGCTATGCTCCACATAGGAGCTGACATTTTCGTCCAATTCAGAAATATTTTGTCTTAAACCTTCAAAAGCCATAATAGCCTACTTCTGTAATTGTGCATTTTTCTTTCTGATCTCTTCAAGCTTACGCTCCAATTGAACAATAATTTCATCTGCTTTGTAACTCATAGTAGAGATGGTATCCTCTAATTTTTGTTCAAAAACTTCTTTCTTCTCATCTGCTACTTTTGTAAGTTCTTCCTTGGCATGGGAAATTCGTTCAGTTAAATCGTGGGTGGTTTCAAGTGCTTTGTCCTTTATTTTTTTTCGGGTTTTAATCCCTTCGTCAGGAGCGTATAAGATTCCAATACCTGCTCCTATTGCTGCTCCTGATAAAAGAGCTAACAAAACATTACTACTGTTGTCTGACATGATAAATTTTTTTATAGGTTAATACTAATAATTGGTCAAGGTAGGACATAGACTTTCTATACGAAATGATCTTAATCATTTCACCAAGAAATTTTAGCGTATTTTTTTGTTTTCAGGAGGTTTTTAGCAATTGGAAGGCTTGCTTTGCAATTTCCAATTCCTCTTTCGTGGGGATGACCAAAATTTTAACCTTTGAAGAGCTTTTATGTATTTCCCGAACTTCAGAAGATTTTAGGTTATTCTTTTCTGTATCCAGCTCAATTCCAAAAAAATCCATCTCAGAACAAACCAGCTCTCTAAGATAACTTGAATTTTCACCAATACCCGCAGTAAATATTAAGGTATCCAGTCCATTCATGGCGGAGCTGTAAGCGCCAATATATTTTTTAATCCTATATGCATTCATTTCCAAAGCTAGTTGACATTTCGCATCACCTTCATTAGCTTTAGTCTGAATTTCCCGTAAATCACTATAACCAGTAAGTCCCAGCATTCCACTCTTCTTATTGAGCAAATCATTTACTTCCTGCAAACTGTAACCCAGTGATTCTACAAGATAAAAAATCATGGAATGATCAATGTCCCCACTTCTGGAGCCCATGATAAGTCCATTTGAGGGAGCAAAGCCTAAACTATGGTCCGTGCTTTTTCCATTTTGGACGGCAGTAATACTGCAGCCGTTACCTAAATGAATACTAATAATCTTTGCTGCTTTTTTATCCAAAAAGCTAATGGCCTTTTCTGTTACGTATTTATGACTCGTGCCGTGGAAGCCGTAAAGCTGTATTCCGTGATCCGTATAAAATTCATCCGGTATCGCATATTTACGAGCCTTCAAGGGAATAGTTTGATGAAAGGCGGTATCAAAGACCGCAACCTGTTTGGCATTTGGAAATAATTCTTCAGCAATCAATATCCCTTCCAGGTTATGCGGATTATGCAATGGAGCTAACTGACTCAAATCTCCAATCTTATCTTTTACTTCCCGGGTAATAATTGTAGTTTCAGAAAATGCCGTTCCGCCATGGACTACCCTGTGTCCCACGGCATCTATCTCGTTTACGTTGGCAATGGCACCGTTAGCAGGATCCAAAAGCAATTCTATAACCCGCTTAAGCCCCTTTCTGTGAGATGAAAACTGCAGTATTTCATTAGTCTCGTAATCAGCCTTTGAATACTTCAAATTTCCATTTTCCAGTCCTATTCTGTCTACCATACCAGAGCATAAAACGTTTTCTGATGGCATATGCATTAGCTGAAACTTTATTGAAGAACTCCCTGTATTAATAATTAGAATATTCATTGAAATGATTAAATTATAATGCCTGGGCCTGGATGGCAGTTATAATAACTGTATTAAATATATCGTTAACCGTACTCCCCCTGCTGAGATCATTTACAGGTTTATTTAGCCCCTGAATTATTGGTCCAATTGCCAGGGCACCGGTTTCTCGCTGCACTGCTTTGTAGGTATTATTACCCGTGTTAAGATCGGGGAAAATAAAAACGCTTGCCTGTCCGGCCACTTCCGAGTCAGGCATTTTAGTTTTACCTACATTTTTGTCTACGGCAGCATCGTATTGGATAGGACCTTCAACTTTAAGATAAGGCGCTCTTTTTTTGACAAGCTCCGTCGCTTCGCGTACCTTTTCTACATCGGCTCCCGAACCGGAAGTTCCGGAAGAATAGGAAAGCATAGCAATTTTAGGATCTATTTCGAATGCCAAACTAGTAGCGGCAGATGTAATTGCAATTTCGGCTAATTGTTCTGCATTCGGATTCGGATTTATTGCACAGTCCCCATAAACCGAAACCCGGTCTTCCAGACACATAAAAAACACAGAGGAAACGATAGAAACATTGGGTTTGGTCTTAATTAACTGAAGTGCTGGTCTAATTGTATGTTGCGTTGTATGGACAGCCCCTGAAACCATG
>CBDTVT010000162.1:0-6791 GCA_965364275.1 uncultured Eudoraea sp.
GCATATTTGTACTATAATTTATATTATGTCAAATAGACTTTTTCAAGTACTCATCTGCTTTGGTATTCTATAGGTATAAATTCTACAAGTAATTAATCTGGCCTGCGCATTCACCAGCTGCATCATCTCACACTCTTTTTAAGAAGTCATCCACAGGATAATTATAAAAGATGTTGTATGCCAAATAGGCTTTTTCAGGAATCACCATTTATGGTATTCTATAGGTATAAATTCTACAAGGAATTAATCTTGTATGTGTATTTTCCAGCCGAATAAACCCTCAAACCTTTAAAATTACCTTAAACGATTTATTAATACATCTCACCGAATAAATCCATTCTTCGGTTAAAATTGCTAATTGCTTTATATAAATTCGTGTAAGAAAAGAACCCTTTAAAAAAAAAGAAAATGAAAAAAGCCCTTTATTTATTACTATTTGTCGCTCTAACTGTACTTTCAAGCTGCGGTAGTGACGATAGCATAGAACCTACCGGAATAAATGAAATTATTGTAGATGAAAAAGCATACAATTTGACTTCCGTTGGTGGCTCAGGAATTACTGGAACAGCTACCTTTACCAGAGATAGTAATGAGAATACCACGATACTGATTGAGTTGATTAATACTAATACGGAAGAACACCCTGCCTACGTCCGCCTTAATAGTGCTGCTCAAGGTGGGCCTATTTTAATTACCTTAGAACCCTGTACCTGTCTAGTGAGCACTACTGTGGTAACACAGCTTAATGATGGTACCCCTCTTGATTTTGATAAACTTTTAAATTTGGATGGACATGTAAGTATTCAGGAAAGTATTGCGAACCCAGAAGTACTTGTATCAACAGCGGATATTGGGACCAACGCAAATTAAGTATTCTCTCCATAAAAAATAGAATCAAACTCTGACTGGATGATTTAAAGGTCAGGGTTTGATAATTTATACACTTATCTTCTAAGGCAAGTCGGGAATTCACATCTGAGCTGTAGATGGCTTTTTTCTATACTTTAAAATGACATAAGTCAAAAAAGACCACATTTATAGGCAGATACTGGTCTGAATTTTCTCATTAGCGGAATATTAGCTTATCTGGACGAATAAATTATTTTATTTTATTAAATTTTACAATAGTTTCTTAAATTTGTGTAAGAAAATAACCCCGTAAAAATTAATGAAAATGAAAAAGTCCCCTTATTTGCTTGTATTAATAGTAATATTTATTCTTTCCAGCTGCAGTAGTGACGATAACATAGAACCAACTGGAATAAACGAAATTATTGTAGATGAAAAAGCATATAATTTAACTTCCGTGAATGGCTCAGGTATAACCGGGACAGCTACCTTTACGAGAGATAGTAATGAGAATACAACCATTCTGATTGAGCTTAACAATACCAATACAGAAGAACACCCGGCCTATGTGCGCTTTAATAGTGCAGCTGAAGGTGGTCCTATTGCCATTACCTTAGAACCCTGCACCTGTGCCGTGAGTACTACTGTGGTAACTCAGATGGATGATGGAACTCAAATTGATTTTGATAAGCTTTTAAATTTGGATGGTCATGTAAGTATCCAGGAAAGTATTGCGAACCCGGATGTACTCGTAGCAATAGTTGATATTGGTATTAATGCAAATTAAGTATCCTTCCCATAAAAAATAGAATCAAACCCTGGCTTGAAAAAAGGTCAGGGTTTTATATTAAAAGTGCCTTTCTTATTTAAAATTCTTCAAAACCCAGGAATCATCTTAGTTGTAGAATGGTAATATTAAAAAATGTTATATCACTACAAGCCTTCCTGGCTAACATCTTCCTTAGGAAGTTCCGAGACTTTTCCTATGTATCTGATAAAGTTGCGTTGTGAACTATTTATGTTGATATGACTGTTTAAGTTGTTAAATAGGGTTATTGTTACCTGGTACACCTCTGTCTTCTCTTTAATACTAAAAATCAGCGTATAAGTGTTTTTCTTTGAATTCTTTGAACTGTTGAGTTTATCAGGGATTCCTTTGAATTCAATGGCATTTCTATCGCCATAACCACCTGTCATCTGCCGTTCCCCAAAAAATGGTAAATATGCCGAAATAGTATCCCCTTCTACTTTCAGATAATTTGGATTTCCAATTAAACTAATGTTACTTCCGGAATTTCCGGGTAGCAACAATCCGCTACTTGCAACACTGTTCATCGCATTCGTGTTCATTGGTTGCGCCCATTCAGATTCAATTTTAAACGATTTTTGCGCTACCAGATTATCAAGTAACTGGTTTTTTAAACTTGCATTTGCGGCATCTTCCGTACTCCCACAGCTCCATAAAATCGCCATAAAACCCAATATAACTAATCGATTTCTCATCTATATATATTATAATGTACTAATAATCAATAAAATATAATATCTTTTAATATTAAAATTATGATAAAATTTTTGCCTCCCTCCTCTTAGTCTAAACGTTTCCTAAGTAAACGCTGTTTGTACCAAAGGTTTAACAATAAACCCGCTATAATCATTCCCATCCCCACAAAACTCCAGATAAAATATTCTTCACCTAAAAAAACTACACCAACGATTACCGCAAAGAATACTTCCAAATATTTTAATGGTGCAATCACATTTGTTTCACCCATTTGAAATGCTTTGGTCATGAACAGCTGACCAAAATAGCCGAAAATACCAAGGCTCAGCAATAAAAGCCACTCAATTCCCACAGGAGTTTTCCAATTAAAAATGGCCCCCGTACCTCCTATGATTGCTGCGATACACATAAAATAGTTCACAATAACCACTGGATGCTCCCTACTGCCAATCCGGCGAATAATGATATATACCAAACCACTAAAAACTGAGGATATGAGGACCAAACCTAAACCAATAAGTGGAATGCTCTTGTCAAAACCTTTTAACACAATTACGCCTAAAAAAGATATCAAAAAAAATAGCCATTGTATGGGTCTAACATTTTCCCTAAGAAGTAAAATAGCGAAAATGGCTGCAAAAATGGGTGCAATATAACGCAACCCAACAGCAGAACCCAGTGGTATATAATGCAGGGCCATGAAAAATAAAACCATTGAAGTAGAACCTACTAAACCTCTTAATACCAAAAGTTTACGATGTGTTCCTAAGACAGGGATGCCTCTACTTAACAAATAGCCAAAAGTAAAGAAAAGAGAACCCAGAGACCTAAAAAAAACCAATTGATAGGCACTGTAAGTAGTCAGGAATTTCAAAAGCCCATTCATGGCCGTAAAGGCCAGAGTGCTCAACAGCATGAAATAAATAGCCTTTTTGAATTCCATTAATGAGTTTAAACTGGTATCGGCAAAGATAGGATAAGTGGATATTCCCACCTATATATTAGGCGCTGCCCGTGGTAGAAAAGTCCCTTTAGAATTGTACTACCGGAACATAGGCAGTTTTTATCTTGCTAACGTCTTTTTTAAAATCGGTCCAGGCAAAATAAACTTTATCCCCTACCAATTCCATTTGAGGAAACCCAGTTTTACGCGACCCATCCATTTGGGCAATTATTTTATCATCCGATTTCTTTCCGGATCTAGCAATTTTTGCAGCCTTTAGTTGTGCCCCGCTATCTTTAGATTCCATCCAACTCACGATTGCTGAATCGGCGTCCAGCAATAATACATCTACCCTCCCAATTGCATCGGCCTCATCTACTTGTATCGGGGGGTCAAAATGCTCTCCTCCATCATTTGAAAACACCAAATTTACCTTAGGCTGATCCCCGGCAGCCGTAAACCAGGCCACCGCCAGATTATTTCCCAAACTCACTACCTTTGGACCGTTTACAGGACAACCTTTAATAAGCCAGTTATCATGATATATTGATTCAGGGGTCGTCCATTTACCCGCCACCTGTCTTACAATACTAATATCCCTTATTTCTTCCTCAGAACGGTCTCTGTAAATCACTACGGGTCCGTTGGTAGTTATTGCCGCAGTGGTCTGACAGCAATCGCAGGTTCGGATATCCAGAAGCGTGTCTTTACTAACCTCTCCCCTCTTAGAAACTATAGCAGCTCTTAGCGTCATGGCGCCACGCGAGCCGTCCTCCTTTTCCTCGGTATTACGGCCATCGAGCCAGGTTATAAAAAAGGAGCCATCCTTATAGGGCACAGCAGTTACAAATCCATGTTCGGTAGGGGTGCCATCGGAATGCAAGGGTAGATTGGTCGTCCAGTTTGTGGATCCCCTTGGAAGTACATTGAGTTTTACATCATAGGAATATGTGCCTGCAGACGATTTCTTGAGTACATGGGACAATAAATTCCCTTCATTTTCAGCAATCATTGGAAAATCGGCCCAATTTACAAACCAATCAGTGCCCTGAAGGATTTCATGGGGAGTCTGCCACTCTCCATCTTTCAATCCTGCATAGCGCAAATAAGCGAGTGTATCTCCTCTACTTTCTACCCAGGACATCAGGGTCTTATCTCTATTGGAAAATAAATTGGGTAATGAACTATTTTCCCCGGCCGGGGAATCTATAAAATTTACTAATTCCGCATCTTTTTTTTGGGGTTCTGAACAGGATGTCAGCAAACCAATTAAAATGGCCAGCCCGCAAAAGGTGTACCTTTTCATTTAATGAGTATTTTTTAATTTTTGAATCACTTCCGGGGAATCCCAAGTTACTCCCCCCACAATTTTTTCTACCTTCTCCCCTTCTTCATTATAAATAAATGTGGTTGGCAGGGAACTAATTTGTTGTTCTGCCCACGAGCCATTATACTTAATAAATTTAAAATCAAAGTCCTGTCTTTCTTTAAACGCCTTAATGACAGCCAAAGATTGGTCTGAAGCCAATAAGAATATGTAGTTTTCTTTTTCAAGTATTGCCTGTGATCGCAACAGCGATGGCATCTCTTCTATGCAAGGCCTGCACCAGGTAGCCCAATAATTAAGGAGTATTCTTTTTCCTTTATAATCTGCTATTGCTATGGGATTTCCTTCCAGATCTTCAAATAGGCTTGTCCCTTGTGTAATTTTTCCAATATCATTGGTTTTTTTAAGACTGGTGTGCTCGTCCTTAACGGTCTTTTTACAACTTAGGAGAAGTGTTAGTACTGCTACAAATACAGAATTTTTTAGCCACATAAATTCCAATTATTTGGCCCGAAAGTAATTAAAAATAGGAACAATATGAAAAGATTAGTTTCCTTTAGGCAATCCATTGAGGTTACTCTTCAACCTCTTCAAACTTGTTGTTTGCCAACAAAATTTTATTAAGTTTCCTGGAGCCATTATTCTTATACAGATCACGTATGAGTTTTTGACGCTTGCCTTCTGAAATGTCCAGAGAATCAATCATGGCCCTCATCAAAATAATTTCTTTTCGTCGGGCTTCCTCAGCGGCAAGATAATCCGGTTCAAATTTAAACAGGATCGGGCCTTCTTCTTCCTCTACCTGTAGTTTAGCCTCTTTTTGAGGCCTTTGCTGGGCAAGAAGATCATTTGTACTTAAAGCGCATAACCCTATGCAAAATAAAAGTAATGAAACTTTTTTCATTTTTAATGTCTCGTGTTCGAATTCAAATTAAGCTATTTTCCTTAACTAACCATAAAGCGCTGTTCATAAATCATTTAATTCGATAAATAACTCATTGTATCGATAAATACTCCGAGTTCTTTTTTGTGTTTTTCCCATAAAATTATGCTTTAAGAATGCGTATTTTTATAGACTTACTAATTGGAGTTTGACTTCTATCCGCAAAGTGATTATAGGGCACCAGTACATTGGTCTCTGGAAAATAAGCTGCTAAATTACCTATCGGGATTTTATAAGGCAAAACCTTAAAGTTATAAGCTGTCCTGGTTGTAGAATCGTAAGTGCTGCTCAGATTTACAACCTCCAATTTCTCCAGGCCCTTTTTCGTCATATCCTCAGGGTTCATAAAGACTATTCTTCTCTCATTATATACCCCCCGGTATCTGTCGTCCATACCATATATCGTAGTGTTAAACTGGTCGTGAGATCGTATTGTCATTAACATATACTCATCGGCTTCCAGATTATGCTCCGGTAGCCTGTTAATTGTAATTTGTGCTCTTCCGTCTGGTAATTTGCTAAAATCGAGTTCCCTTACATTATTTGGTAAATAGTAACCCACTCCTTTGGCCCTTAGCTCTGTGTTTTCAAAGCCCTTGGCTACTTTATCTATCAATTCCCTGATCCTGCTGTAATCGCTTCCCAGAGCCTTCCAGTCCACGGCGTGCTTCCCCTTAAAATAGATGTCTGCCAGATTTGCAATCAATTCCGGTTCACTTTTCAATTGTTCTGAGGTCGCCTGCAATACCCCCTTTGATCTTCTTACCCGTCCCATACTGTTTTCCACTGTTACAAATCGATCGCCACCCTTGTTATCCTTTTCAGAACGGCCGTATGTAGGAAGAATTAAGGCTGTTCTTCCTGTTACCAGGTGACTGCGGTTTAATTTGGTGCTTACCTGTACAGTTAATTTGCATCTTTGGATTGCTTCGGCTGTATAATCGGTATCCGAGGCTGCCATTAAAAAATTTCCTCCAAGAGCCATAAAAACTTTAGCTTTTCCCTCGTACATGGCCTGCATTGTTCCTACCACATCCAAACCTTGGTCTTCAGGTGGTGTAAACCCCAAATGGGTTTTAATACGCTCATTAAAAGCTTTATCAACATAGTGCATAATACCCACACTACGATCGCCCTGAACATTTGAGTGACCTCTTACCGGGCAAGTACCGCTAAAAGGTTTGCCAATAGCGCCTTTAAGCAGCAGGAGGTTTACATATTCCCT
>CBDTVT010000163.1:0-6720 GCA_965364275.1 uncultured Eudoraea sp.
TTTGGTGATAGCTGGAACCAGTGCAGGTGCAATGTGCATGTCTAGTGAAATGATTGCAGGTGGTAGCAGTACGGAATCGTTTATAAAAGGAGCCGTAAAAATGGATTCCGGAATGGGATTCATTTCTAATTTAATCATAGACTCTCATTTTATTCGTCGCGGCCGTTTTGGACGACTTGCGGAAGCCGTGGCTAAATATCCGGATATAATGGGTATTGGCCTTGCGGAAGATACAGGACTGGTTATTAAAAATAGCAGCACTTTTGAGATAATAGGTTCTGGGATGGTTATTATGTTTGATCCAAGAAAACTAAAACACAATAATGAAAAGATTCTTGAGAAAGGCACCCCTATGTCTCTGATTAATCTTAAAACTCATGTATTGGCAAATGGGGACCGATTTAATATGAAAAGAGGTAAAGTGAAAGTATTACCCCTTGATGCTCCTTTTCCGGCCTCTTAGTTCCTATAAATACTTATTTGATCTGCGCAGTCCGAAGATTTGCAGGCCCTGTACATGCCTTCAGTGTTAAAAGGCATTGCAATATTGCCATGGGCATCTACAGCAATTAAACCGCCATCTCCTCCTAAATTTAATAATCGAATTTGGATAAGCTCTTCTGCTGCATTCTGAAGTGATAGGTTTTTGTATTCCATCAGGCAGGACAAGTCATATGCAACAACCCCTCTAATAAAATATTCACCGCTACCCGTACAGGAAACAGCACATGTTTTATTGTTGGCATAATTCCCTGCTCCAATCATCGGACTATCGCCAACTCTGCCAAATTGCTTGTTGGTCATCCCTCCGGTAGAAGTTGCAGCTGCCAGATTCCCCAAACTATCACAAGCTACCGCGCCCACAGTTCCAAATTTCGAATCCTTATTTGCAGAATGGTCTAGCTTAAAACTCTCGGTACCCCTAAGCTCCTGCCATTGCTGGAAGCGAAGATCATCATAGAAATATTTCTCATCTTCAAGATGGTATTTCAGTTTCTCTGCAAATTGCATAGCACCTTTAGAAGCAAGGAAAACATGATCGCTTTTTTCCATAACATCCCGTGCCAGGCTTATAGGATTTTTAATACCACTTACCAAAGAAACAGCTCCTGCATTAAGGTTTTTTCCATCCATAATGGAAGCATCCATTTCATGTTTCCCTTCGGATGTGAATACACTTCCCTTTCCTGCATTAAATAAATGTGAATCTTCAAGTTCTTTAACAGATGCCTCAACTGCTTCTACTGCAGAACCGCCAGATTCTAAAAGCAGATACCCTCTGTGTAAGGCACTTTCTAAAACGGCTTTATATAAGCTTTCTTTTTCAGGAGTCATCATTCCCCTGACAAGGGTTCCGGCACCTCCATGAATGGCCAGGGCAATTTTTTTCATGCGTTTGAATAACTCTTAATTACCGATTTCGGATTCTTTTTTCTGCAAAATATTTTTAATAATGATCTTTGCATGTACTCGGGAATTTTCAATAAACCATTTATGAGTTTCCATGCCTCCACAAATAACACCTGCGAGGTAGATTCCTTTTATATTGGTTTCCATGGTTTCCGGATTGTAATTTGGTAATTTTTTCTCATCCTTTGATAATTCAATTCCTACATTCTCCAGAAATTCAAAATTTGGAGTGTATCCGGTTAAGGCCAGGACAAAATCATTTTCTAAAATAATTTTTCCCTCAGGAGTTTCTAACTCAATTTCCTTTTCGCGAATCTCTTTCACTGAGGCGTTATAGTAGGATTTAATACTTCCCTCTTCAATTCTGTTCATAATATCTGGACGAACCCAGTATTTAACACGCTTGCCAACTTCAGGGCCTCTGATAATCAGAGTGACTTCAGCACCTTTTCGCCAGCACTCAAGGGCAGCGTCAATAGCCGAATTACTTGCTCCTACCACGGCTAGTTTTTGACTCGCATAGAAATGCGGATCCTTGTAATAATGAGACACTTTTGGGAGTTTTTCCCCGGGAACCTCCAGGAGGTTTGGAAGGTCATAAAATCCTGTGGCAATAGTAATATTAGTAGCTGTATATGTATTTTTATTTGTTACTACTTTAAAATCTTCTGTCCCTTTTTCTATAGTCTCAACTTTTTCGAAGAGGTGAATATTCAACTTATTAGAGGTAACAATTCTTCTGTAATACTCCAAAGACTCATTGCGCTTTGGCTTTGCTTCGTTGCTTATAAAAGGAATGTCATCTATTTCCAGTCGTTCAGAAGAGGAGAAAAACTGCATGTTCACGGGATAGTTAAATAAGGAATTAACTATAGGACCCTTCTCTATAATCAGGTAGCTCAAACCGTTTTTTTGAGCTTCGAGTCCGCAGGCTATTCCAATGGGGCCACCACCAACAATCAAAAGATCAAATCTATCCATATGTTTCCTTATAATAGAGGTAAAATTTAGTGAGAATATAGGTAGGAGCAAAGCTATGTAATTTATTCCTAAACTTATAAAAGAAAGCAAGCTAAGCCAATATTGCTAACAAATTAAGTAGCATTATATTAAAGAATCAGAATCTCAGAATTAATAAAAGGAATTAAATTATAATCATAGCTAACATGACTTTTATCATTCTTTTTGTTTTTGATAAAACTGATCTTTATTAAATAATATTTAAATTGAAAGTCATGAATGTCCAGATTGAACTCCCCGTTTCCAGTATAATGACTACAAATCTTATAACCCTTGATGTAAAAGAAAGTTTAGATAAGGCAGAACATATATTTAAAAAATATAAAATAAGGCATATCCCTGTGATTGAAAATGATAAGATTATAGGGATGATAAGTTTGAACGATATACTCCGAATAAGTTTTGCCGATGGTGCATATAGGGAAGAGGAAAATATTTCCTCATCTATTTATGAAATGTTTACAATAAGGCAATTAATGATAGGAAATTTGGAAACTGTTTCTCCCGATACAACAATTAAAGAAGTTGCAAAATTACTTGTGAAAAGGGAATTTCATTCCTTACCCGTCGTGGAAAATGGTAGGCTTAAAGGGATGGTAACTACCACAGATTTGATTAAATACCTCCTAAAACAATGCTAAGCATTTGCAATATTGGCAATATGTGAAATCGTGGCCATTGGATCTTGTGAGTTGAAAACAAAACTTCCCGCAACCAAAACATCTGCACCAGCCTCTATGAGGGCTTTCGTATTATCTGCATTTACTCCGCCATCAATTTCTATAAGCGTTTTGGCCTTTTTTTCATTAATTAATGCTTTTAACGCCCTTACCTTTGCAAAGGTATTTTCAATAAACTTCTGACCTCCATATCCCGGATTAACGCTCATAACACAAACAAGATCTATGTCTGCTATACTGTCTTCCAGGAGGTTTATATTGGTGTGCGGATTAAGAGCTACACCTGCCTTCATGCCTTCCGCTTTAATAGCTTGTATTGTTCTATTTAAATGTGGACAAGCTTCATAATGGACAGTCAATATATTGGCGCCCAAAGAGGCAAAAGATTTGATATATCTATCAGGATCAATAATCATTAGATGAACATCAAGCGGCTTTGTAGCATGCTCAGCAATGCTTTTTATTACAGGCATTCCAAATGAGATGTTTGGAACAAAAACTCCGTCCATAACATCAATATGGTGCCAGTCTGCCTGACTTGAATTGACCATTTCAACGTCTCTTTGTAAATTCCCGAAATCGGCCGCAAGTAATGAGGGCGCTATAAGTTTATTGTTCATTATTTAATGGCTGAAAATATTTTGATACAAAAATAAGTATTCATTATGGTTTTATGCTGAGCCATTAAATATAAGTGCTGATTTATTCCAGATTCTTATTATTATAAAGTTCATGCGATTCATCAGCTCCACTTAGCAGATAGGCAAAAAGATCGATAATTTCCTTTTCGTTTAATCTATTGAGTAAACCCGAAGGCATTGGTGAAATTGGTGACAACTTCTGTTTTATTACAGAGGATTTGGACAATTGAACGGTATATGATGTATTTAAAGGATTGGGCATTATTTTAATTGAATCTGTGCTTTCCGAAAGAATTCTGCCAGCTATTTTTTTGTCATTATCCAGATGAAAAAGGGTAAAGGCATATTGATCAGAAATGTCATCATTAGGGCTGTATATGGAATATAACAAATCATACCTTCCAAACTTTGTCCCTATCTGGGTTAAATCTGGTCCGGTAGCACCTCCTTCACCTCTCATGCGGTGACATAAAACGCATAGAGCTGCCTGATATGCCCTCTCGCCATCAGCCAAAGTTCCATTATAATCATTCATTTTATCATCCCAAAGAAACTGATTGATGGTACTACCGGAATAATTTGCCCCCGGACCAATTGGTTGCGGGAGGTTTTCCACAACAGTGTTTGGAGAATAGACGCCGGAAAGTTCTTCAAAATATGATTTTTCTTCATCAGGGACATTTGACATGGCCTGAAGCCTTACATTCTCCATGTAAGCTTTAAAACTCATTCCGCCTTTAGCACTTAAAACATCGTAAAACCACAGGAAGTATTTCTCCCGCAGTACTTTGTTCCAACCTTCGGTGGCATGGCTTAACAGCATCCCGTAATAAATGGCTTCACCAGGGGGCATTTTTGCGATTACTTCTCTAATTAATGGCCCGTATTGTTCACTTCTTAGTGTAGTTTCCTCTGAAAGCATCTGACTGGAGATGCTAGTCTTTTCAGCAGTGTGTTTTTCTAATAAATCAATAAGAATTTTTACCGTACCGTCTACATTTAAATAGAGCATAATTTGTGCAAGCTCCCTGTTTATGGCATTGTTTGAATTAGGGAAATAAGGTTTTAATTTTTTGATAACCGCCTGTTGAGATTGACTTCCCGGTTGCCCCATCCGGATAAACAAAAGGGTATAATTTCTCAAAAGGTCTATTTTCTGCTGTTCAGATAGCCCTTCCCAATTGATTTGATTTAATTTTTTCAGAATCTTATCCTGATTTTTTTTATCTCCCTGCCTTGCTAACGCAATGCCCGCTTCAATCGTTTTTACTGGTGATTCTTCAGAATAGAACCTTTCCTGCCATCCCTCTACAGGAAAGTTTTCCAGGGCAATTCGAGATGCATATCTTATAAACCTGTCTTTGTGATTAAGATTGTTCCACGCTTTGGATATAGCTTCTTCAGGATTAATTGCCGAATAATTTTCTAATTCGTGCCTAAGCTGTCTTAATTCTTTTCCACTATCATTTGGGGTATTTTCTGATTTTGAAATATCTCCATCATAACTTAAGCGATATAAGTGTGAATCCAGGCTCCTACCGCCTGTTGCGAAATAAAGGTTGCCATCAGAACCTGCGATCATATCAGTTAATGGTAAAGGAGTACCTGATAAAAATTCTTCTCTTGTTGCAGAGTAACTACTTCCTTTGGGTATGAGGTTGGCAAAGTAGATTGTCCCAAAACTCCAATCCATAATAAAAAGTCCGTTGCCATACTTCGACGGGAAATTCAATTTTGTACCAGCCAATATGGCCGTGGGAGAGCCCTGTTCCAGATTATGGACAGCAGGTAAGTTATCCGGATAGTAATCCGGCCATTTACCAGATCCTGTCCGCCATCCATATTCACTTCCCGGTGTAACATGACATATTCGGGTTGGCCTGTACCACGGCATTCCTATGTCCCATTCCATATCGGCATCATAGGTAAATAATTCGCCGGCCTGATTGAACGCCAGATCAAATGGATTTCTATAGCCGGCTGAAATGAGTTCCCAGTTTTCGCCTGTAGAATCAAATTTCGCTACCCAACCCCCAGGTGCTTTTATGTCATTGGCATGTCCGCGTGCATCCAGATAAGGGGTAAACAGATTATCTTCTCCCCAGTTTGTCGGTAGGCGACTATTGTTTTTCAGGCGTTCCGGTATAAGAACGTGGTTTCCAGCAATAAAATAGATAGATTCACCATTTGGGCTTAATACAAAGCTGTGTGGCCCGTGCTCACCGGCTCCTTCTAATTGCAGGAGCATGCTCACATCATTAAGTCGGCCATCTCCGTTTGAATCTGTAATTCTATAAATACCGCTCCCTCTTTGGCTTTTATCTTCGGTATCATCTTCCCAATTTTTATTGACAGCCACATAAAGGCTATTAAATGCCCAAAGAAGGCCATGGGCTTCGCCAATATCAAGATCCAAGCTGTCTACCTTTGCTGTATGGACTAGATCACCTTTTTCAGGCATTTTAAAATAATAGATCTTACCACGCTGATCACAAGCATAAATTATTTTGCCGGCACCTTCTGCGAGGGCAACCCATGAACCTTGCATATTTGTACTGGGGTGATAAATTTCTTCGAGTACAAAATTTTCTGGTAAATTAAATTTGATTTCAGAAGTATCATTTGTTTCTTCAGATGATTTATTCTGTTGGCAAGAAATGAGCAAACAGTAAAAGGCAACGCAAATAAATCTAATTGATATTAAAGAAAGACCTTTCATAGATTTCAATTTAAATGATTACTTCATTTAGCGGTTTAATTTCCTTAAATATACAGAAATGTGTTGGTACAAATAGTTGAAAATAAAATCAATAGGGAAAAGTAACCAAAAGAATCTTCAATCAATAAAAATTAATGAAAATCCATGGTGGATATTGACAGGGAAAAGAATTACTTTAAAAAGAATCAATAATTATTGATCGAATTATAATAAAATGAAAAACTCCGGTAATCAGCCGGAGTTTATTCAT
>CBDTVT010000164.1:0-6702 GCA_965364275.1 uncultured Eudoraea sp.
CAGGGAACTGTCGATGATTAAAGTAATATTATTTGACTGTCCTGCCTTTACCAAGCGATAAATTTAGAATGAATTTGGGTTAGAGGAGCTCTCCGATTAGTTTTCAAACTGGTGAGAGTAAAAAGCTAATACTGTTTTAAAACAGGAATATTGCGAGTGACAGTTGATGAATCTTTGTTAACTCCTTATCACTACAAATAATTCTATGTTTTCACATTCAGCTTTCCTCTTTATAACTTTCTGAGGTTGCCAGCTTCTCTGATACTTTTTAGATTTGAAATCAGACAATAAAATGGGGTTTTTTCTAAAAATAGCCCGGAATATTTAGTAACTTAAATGTTGTTTAATACAAACAATCAGTATCATGAAAAACCGAACTTTAGTAATTGTGTTGATCAGTACTTCAGTAATTGCAGTTATTTGCCTGCTATTATTTTTTGGAGTAGCTGAAAATAAGGGTCCTGTCTTGAATGGAGTGGCTGAAAGTAATAGTCCTGACATGACTAACCTAACTCAAAACGATGGTGCTTCTATCAAATTTGATGAAATAGAACATGATTTTGGTATTATTAATGAAACAGACGGGAGTGCTTCATATACTTTTGAGTTTATAAATGACGGGATCTTCGTTTTATTGATTCACGATGTGTTGGCTTCCTGCGGATGCACTACTCCGGAGTGGACCAAAGAACCGGTTAAACCAGGTAAAAAGGGTTTTGTAACGGCTGTATATGATCCAAATCAAAGACCTGGTGCGTTCAACAAATCGTTAAAAATACTATCCAATGCCCGTGTACAACAAACAAAGCTCAATATTAAGGGCATTGTAGTACCGATTGCAAGGGATTCCAAGGTGGAATATCCTGTAGAAATTGGAGGGCTTAGGATAAAGTACAGAACGGTAAGTTTCGAAACCATTACAAAAGAGAAGCCGGTTACAACTTCCTTCCAGGTCTATAATGATACGGATAAGGAGATGATTTTCTCAGATCAATACAAGGCTCCAGATCACATTAAACTTAATTTTTCACCTCAAATACTGCCTTCTAATACGGTAGGCACTATTGAAGTTGTCTATGATCCGCGCAAAATAGAACTTTTTGGGATGAAATCTGATCTTGTTCAGTTTAAAACTGATGAGTTAATAAAAGGTGTAAAAAAGATTCGTATTATCGCTTTTTTGGAAGAACATTTTCCTCCAATGTCCACAGAGCAAATGGCTCAGGCTCCTATATTATTGATTGAAAATCCTTCACATGGTTTTGGTAGTATTAAACGGGGAGAATCCGTCATAAATGATTTTGTAATTACCAATACAGGCAAAAGAGATTTAATTATCAGGCTTACCAGGGCGAGTTGTGGCAGCACCGTCACAAAACCCTTGAAGTCCGCTCTAAAATCAGGAGAATCAAGTACAATAAATGTAACTTTTGATTCAACAGGAAGAAGTGGCGAGCAGAATAAAGTAATATATGTTTTTTCAAATGACCCCATAAATCCAATACAGAAAATGACAATTAGAGCCAGTATTGAAAATGAAGTCTGATACTGGCAGTTTATTCTTGCCACTGTAAACAGGGCTGGTAGATTGGTATTTCGGTTTGTAGGTAATCAGATTACAATATAATAAGTTGAAGATCTCATGAAAAATAGAAAGTACCTCGCTTATAAAAAATATTTTGTTTTTCTTCTAAGTTTTTGCTCCTTATATGGAATTGCAAGGGCTCAAACTAATAATTACTGGTCATGGAATTTAAATACACCATCAACCCTCCTGGCAGGAGCTGTTGTTGGAGGAAATGCCGGACCTAGTTCTGTATTTTATAACCCGGCCCTTATTGATCATGATAAAACGCCTTTACTTTCATTAAGTGCAAGTATTATATCCGTGGAATTCCTTAAGGCTGAAAATATTGCAGGTGATGGCATAGATGCTGATAGAAGCCAGCTTAAGATTCATCCCAGATTTATATCTTATATATTACCCAACAAAAATCCCCGATTAGGAATGGAAGCTTCTATTCTTACACCCGTTAAAGAAGATTCTGAATACACACTGCAACATTTTGATGAATTAGATATTATTCAGCGAACCGAAGGTTTAGAAACATATTCCGGATATTTAAATTATTCAAGAAGGTACAATGATACCTGGATCGGATTTGGAGCTTCCTATAAATTGACTGACCAAATATATGTTGGCCTAAGTTCCTTTTTGACTATAAAATCGCTTAAATACCAGTATAATTATCGGTCACAGGCTTTTCAGGAAGGAGATTCAGTAGTTGTAGGGCAAAATACAGAGCCTAAATATATTGCTGAGAGCAGTTTTGATGAAGAATTACGATATACTGATTTTAGCTTTGTTTTTAAAGGTGGGGCACAATTCATATCAAAGAATGAACGATTGAGCATTGGGGCGAATATCACATTTCCAAATATGAATTTAGCAGGTCAGGCTGATGTTAGGAAAGCTTTTACCAGAAATAATGTATATGATAATTCTGTTGATGCCTTTACAGCTAATAAGGTCCTGGTAAGGGAAGTGGAGAAGGTAAAGACAAGAGTAAAAACTCCATTTTCTTCTGCCATTGGCCTTCAATACTATTCTCAAAACAAAAAAACATCTTTCACATTTACATTAGAATATTTCCACGAGATTGATCCATATGGAATTATCAGTCCGCCTGGAAATTCGGAAAGTAATGGAGATTATTTAGATAATCTTGTAAGTCCTCTTGATTTTTTATCTTATTATCACGAGGCCAGTTCCGTGACAAATGCGGGTGTTGGATTTAAACAAATCATTTCTCCATCATTTGTAGTATTAGGTGGATTCAGAACAGACTTTACAAGTGGTAAACGAGACAATATTCGTTTTGTTGAGGATAAGTTTAAAATTAATCAACTCAATATGGATAAGTATCACTTTACTATTGGTCCGGTGTATCGAATAAAACGTTTGACTTTTGTTACTGGTTTACAATACACTTTTGGTAATACAAAGGATTTTAATCCTTTTGTCAACTTTGCAAATCCGGTTGAATTTAACCCTGAAACGAGGCAATCACTTGAAGGAGTAAGGGAAGGTCAGGCATCTGCCAGTATTAAAGAAATTGCAATATTTTTTGGAGTATCGGTGAATTTGGATAAAGAGGAATGAAAATTTCTATTACTTCTAAAGGGGCAAGCCCAACAGTATGAAAAACACTGCATTTACTTTTAAAAAGTGATGCATAAAACCGGAAATCAAATCTTGTACAACAAATTTCCTTTAGTTTCCAAAGCTCTACATTATTTTGATCAGTGATTTAGTTATAAGGCTTTTAAAACAACTTCAACAGACAGGACTATTCTCCAAGAACAAAGCCTCTCATCTATTTCGAAGCCTCCCTGTATTTACCGGTAATCTCATTTATATTGATCCGATACACTATTGGTATACCCTGTTCAGATAATTTACTAGAAAATTCACTGATAAATTTGGGGTGTGACCCTTCCTTTCGGGTAATTATCTTTTTTACATTTTGGGTAAACTCATGTAGAAGGTACTTGGCATCAATTCCTTTCAGTTCTTCAAACTCTCCATGTATACTTACGGATCGCCAGTTATTTACAGATTTTATTTCTTCAACTTCAAGTGATACCGCATCATTTTTACGCATAGCATCTATCTTATGACCTTCTGCAGAATAGCTGATAATTGAATTATTTACCTGATTATAATAATAGGTAATTGGGACTATATAAGGCTCTTTTTGTGATATGAATGCCAAATGCCCTATATAATTGTTATTCAACAGCTCCGTGCATTCCCTGGTTTCTAAATTTTCTATCATGACAACATTTTTTAATCGAATCCCTGTTATTCGTAGCGATAGTTCTCCCATTAATGCATAAACTTAGTATTAAGAAAACACTTTTGGAATGATGCACGTCAGTTTGACATATAAATTATAAATATAACTGTGAAGGAGCCATCCTGAAGATAAAGCGATATTAGCATTAATGAATTAAGCCTGATTGAATTCTTCCAATAACTGTATGGCTTCTTCATCAGAGACCTGGTTAAAAACTTCATAAAACTGCCCTACTGCCATAAAATCATATGGAGTCTGTAAACAGATTACCTGGTCGATATGGGATGAGTCTTCCAGGCTTTTAATAGCCGAACCAGGTGCCACGGGAATAGCAACAATTACTTTTTTGGGTTTTTGGGCACGAACCAATTCTGCGGTTACCCGAATAGTGTTTCCCGTCGCGATGCCATCATCTATAATAATTACAATCTTATCCTTCAAATCTTTTGGTTGCCTGCTTTTATAGTATTGTTGGTGTCGTTTTTTTAGTTTTTCCCTAATTCGCGCTGTTTCTTCGGCAATATAGTTTTTATGGACCCCTGTGACATCATTTAGGATAATATTTTCCAGGCTTACTGCGCCAATGGCATATTCCCTATTGTATGGGTGACCAATTTTTTTTGAAAGAGCAACATCCAAAGGGGCTTGAAGGGTTTTTGCAACAATCACGCCTATAGGTAATCCGCCTCTGGGAATGGCCAGAACTACTACTTCTTTATCTTTAAATGGTAGTAATTTGTTTGCCAACTGAATTCCCGCATCAATTCTATCCTTAAACATTTTTGGCCCTTTTTGCTTGTAGATGTTCAGTAAACCATTTTGCAGATAATGCCGCCACTTCCTCCAATTTGCCATGTTCTTCAAAAAGATGTGTGGCTTCAGGGACAATTTCCAGTTTCCGTTCACATCTCAATTTACCATAGGCTTTTTGATTCAGTACTATTACCACTTTGTCCCAACCACCAACGATCAAGAGTGTGGGTGCAGTTACCATATGCAACTCGGTCATTGCAAGATCGGGCCTGCCTCCCCTGGAGACCACAGCGCCAATATCATCACCAAAGTATGCAGCAGCACTTAATGCAGAAGCCGCTCCTGTACTGGCTCCAAAATAAGCCAATTGTAATCCTTTGGTTTCCTTTTGCATTTTTATCCATTCCGTTACGGCTATCAATCTTTGAGTCAACAGATCAATATTAAATCGGGTCTTGTAGAGCCGATCTTCCTCCTCAGTTAGCAGATCGAACAATAAGGTGGCCAGCCCCTCTTGCTGGAGCACACTTGCCACATAGTTATTTCTTGGACTCATCCTGCTACTTCCACTTCCGTGCGAGAAAAGTACCAAAGCACTGGCGTTTTCGGGCACAAAGAGGTTTCCTATTAAAACGACTTGTCCTATAGGGATCTCTATCGTTTTATGCTTTGCTTCTAACAACATTATTTAACTATTTTTAATTTGTTATTACTTATTATGATCCTAAATCCGTATTTCAAAGTAATTAATTACAAACAAGTCTGGCAATGATTATGGTCATTCCAATAAGCTAATATTAAACTGATATAGGTCATTCCCTATAATTTAGGAACTGGCTAGATTTACCAAACTTTGGGTTATGAAAACACTAAGGGCTGTTTTGATGGAAATTACCGAGCTTACCACAAAGATGGAGACCGAATACCCGGAGCTTTATCAGTTTTTAGATGAAAACCCAATGACCATTCCCACTTCCAAACATCCTAATATTGACGTTGCAGCATTAAAAGAATATCTAGAAAGTTTAAACGGGCTACTGCAACATCATATGGAAACGCATAAGAAATTTTAAATTCTTCGAAATTCCGTCTTTGGTTGATTATTAGTAATAATCTCCTTGTCTTTGGCATACAATTCTTTGACCCATAAATGAGGTTCTTTTATTTGTGATATGCCCACTTCCTGCATAATCTCAGAAAGAATACTTGGCACATCTCTTTTCCAAATGAGGGCCCTGGTTATTCCTATTGCTTTAAGTTCTCCATCTTGCTCAAAATTATGAATATGATATATCCACTTATCATCCCAGCCGGCTGTTTCCAGGATAACATCGAACTTTGTCCACAGTTTCAGGGGTTTCCTATAAATAATTTTTTGAGATCCCAGCGTTGGTGCAAGCCCCCTTTTTACTATTGCCCTGTATAATTTTGATCTGGCAATGAGTTCCCAACGCATAAAATCCATATATGCCGGGTATTTCCATGCAGTCATCACGCGAAGACCATCACAATCAAAAAGTCTAACTTTAAATGTACGTTTGATAGTTTGTCCCGCTTCTACGGAGCTTTGGAAATTGCGCAGAACTAAAATTTTGATGATTGTAATCCAATAATGTATCATACAATGTCTTTAATATTAGTAATGGTATGGATTATTCAGAAGGTTCCTGGGTAGTGATAAAAGTACTTTAAGTAAATAGTTGTTGACAATAATATCCTATAAATGAAGTTATTCTCATGAGATGTATTTTATAAAGATAGGCAAGTTTGTTTATTTTCTATCTTTTATGTTAGTAGCAAAGGCAGATCTGGTTAACCTTTATCAAACCTTAAAATAGCCTGCTCCAAGTTAAATATCTACTTTAAATTACACCTTAAAAGACATGTACTTTATGTTAAAAAAAATGATTTTTCTCTCAATTCTTCAAAAAATAACAGATTTCAGGAAGTTTCTTTCCAAAAAATGAACAATAACATTTTTTCAAACCAAAATTGCACTTAAACCCAATCATAGCAAGGCTTAAGAAATACTTTAAAATAGAAATACAGCCCCCATTATTCTTCCATTCGTCCGATAAATGACTCTATT
>CBDTVT010000165.1:0-6614 GCA_965364275.1 uncultured Eudoraea sp.
CATCTAAAGGATCATTTGATAGCCGGCCCTAAGAGTATTGGTCTAAAACCTGAAGAATTCAAACAAATTGATCAACTTAATTTTCAATTTCCATGTTTAATAAAACCAACAGTTAACTCAGGTGGTGGCGAGGGAATCCACAAGATCAATTCCAAAGAAGAATTGATTCAATATATAAAAACAAACAATCCGGTTAATACTTTATTGCTACAGGAATATATTAATGGTTTTGATTTAGGATGTAATGTCCTCTGTTCAAACGGACAAATTCTAGCCGCAACCATACAAAAAGGAAATTTATATAACAATATTCCTTTTTCACCTCAAATTGGGTTGCAATTCATAGAAGAGGATAAGGCCATGGAATTAGCAAGGAAACTGATGAAATCATTAAACTGGTCGGGTGTTGCAAATATTGATATGATATATGATCAGGAAAGAGATCTTGTGCAAATATTGGAAATTAACCCACGATATTGGCTTACTATTGATGCCTCAGCTATTGCGGGTGTTAATTTTCCATACTTGTATTGTTTAAATGCCCTAGGAGTGAATTTTGAAATTCCAGACTATACTAATCTTAAATATCTGAATTTAAAAGGACTTGTTAAAAGTGTAAGAAAAGATCCGTTACTACTATTTAATTTCAAATTCATCTGGAATAATACTCCTTTTAAATTTGCCATAAAAGATCCAATACCAATGATTTATCATTTTATTTGGCGAACAAAAAACATTTTTCTTCAAAGGGTAAGGAAGCTTAAGGCTACAATTTCATCCAAATAAACTTAGGCTAATTTTTATGGAATCCATTTATCAGTTCCAAAATCGGGCTTTCTTTTTTCTAAAAAGGCGTTTCTGCCTTCTTTTGCTTCTTCAGTCATATAAGCCAGTCTGGTAGCTTCGCCCGCAAATACCTGCTGACCAACCATGCCGTCGTCTGTAAGGTTCATGGCAAATTTCAACATTTTAATGGAAGTAGGTGATTTTGCTAATATTTCCTGAGCCCATTCATAGGCAGTATCCTCTAATTCTTCATGTGGTATTACGGCATTTACCATACCCATTTCATATGCCGCCTGGGCAGTATAGCTTCTTCCCAAAAAAAATATTTCACGGGCTTTTTTCTGCCCAACCATTTTAGCCAGATAAGCGGAACCATAACCCCCGTCAAAACTTGTAACATCGGCATCCGTTTGTTTAAAAATAGCATGTTCTTTACTTGCCAGAGTAAGATCACAAACCACATGCAAACTATGTCCTCCCCCTACAGCCCATCCTGGCACTACTGCAATAACCACTTTTGGCATAAAACGAATAAGGCGTTGCACTTCCAGGATATTCAGTCTGTGCATCCCATCATCGCCCACATAGCCTTTATGCCCCCTGGATTTTTGATCACCTCCACTACAAAACGCATAGACCCCGTCTTTAGAGGAGGGCCCTTCAGCAGAAAGCAATACTACGCCTATAGAAGTATCCTCCTGTGCGTCATAGAAAGCTTCATATAACTCGCTTGTGGTTTTAGGCCTGAACGCGTTTCGTACATCAGGTCTGTTAAAAGCAATACGTGCGACACCATTGCTTTTTTTATAGGTTATATCTTCAAAAGTTTTAACGGTTTTCCAGTTTATTTTCATTTCAAAATAATTCTATGTATGCAATAAAGATAAGACTTGTACTGTTAATGTCCTTTCCTTTTTATCAGGTCTTTATCTTAGAAGCATCGAGCTTTTATTGTAACAAATTGTTTTTGGCTTCAATCCATTTGGACAAATATTTAGTGCTCTGTAAAGTATGATGTGTCAATATTCCCCCAATAATATTAGTAGCTCTTTGTTGATCCAGATTTTTATCTAATTCTATAATTTTCTTATAAAGTTCTTCTCCAAAAACTACTTTGTTAAAATGTTTGTTTATCAAATCTGTTCCCATATCCTGGGTTTCCTTCCATTTATGGTTCTTCAGGTAAAGTTCAATAGCGAGATTTGAAAAACCTATGGGTTCGTCCTGAGTAAAAAGATTTAATTCATCTGAATTGCCTATCCCTTCCAGTCCAATAGACGTTGTAACAGAAGGTGTTCCGTTTTTAAAACCATCTAACAGTTTTCCTTTAATCCCAGCCCCAAAACGCAGAGGCACAAGATTAATTTTAGCCTTAGACATCACGGAACCCGCATCGTTTACCCATCCCTTAATTCTAAACCCTGTTTTAGCACACTCCATTTTTCGAATTCTTTCTGGCATATAAGGACCATAAATATGCAATTCTGATTCCGGTAGCGATTCTCTAATTAAAGGCCAAATGTTGGTGTTAAGCCATGAAATTGCGTCTATATTTGGAGCATGTTTCCCGTTTCCGATGAATACAAAGTGTTGTCTTTTATCAAAAGGCGGCCAATTCTTAGTAATACTTTGATCTAATTGCTCGTACATAAAAGGAAGATAGAAAAGTAAACTCTCATCTACCTTAACGATATCCTTTAGTAGTTTAATCTCGAATTCAGAAATTATCAACGATAAATCTGAACGGAAAATACTTGCCAGTTCTCTTTTTGTAATATCCAAACTTAGCCAATCGGAAATATTAAATTCTTTTTGAACAGATAGGTTTTTTTCTCTCGAGGATCTAAGCGAATGAAGGTCTTCCGTATCCAAAATCCGAAGCGCCTTGGGTGCATTTTCAGCTACTCTCCAGCCAAATTTTTCTTCCATAATAAAGCGGTCGAAAACCACAATAGAAGGATTTAACCTCCGAACTAATTCATCAAAACTATGATGATTTAGCTTTACAGGTTGCTGATCAATACCATACACGGTTAAATTTTCGGAATAATCATTAAAGGCAGCGGTACTGGCAAAAGTAATTTGAAATTTCTTTTCTAAAAACCATTGAATTAATTGCATCATCCTGATTCCTGCCCCAGTTGCCTTAGGTTCCGGCCAGGTTAGACCAAGAATCAACACTTTATTTGAATGCATAGCTTTTTATAAGGTTAACTAAGAAATACCCTAATGCATTAATTAACATTGTCCGGGTCTATTATGGCTGACATAAGCTATTCATCGCCACAAAAATCACATCCTTGATGCAAATTTTTGAGATATATTTAAGCGCAGTTTACGTACATAATCTTCTTCCAACCATTCTTTATAATTCTTTGTATTGTTCATAATACAATATGAATATTGCCTCACCCGATAGGTAATTTCTTCTTTAAGCTTTTTGGCCAAAATTCTTGCATCAAAAACATCTTCGCTATTTTCAACACATATTTGAGCATGCTGTTCTATACTGCGTTCAAGTACAGTTTTAGACTTAAGGCCTTGTGCAAACACTTTTTTATATTCAGCCTTAACATCAAAATCAATTTGAGTAGAATTAGCAAATTCGGACTTAAGTTCGGGAGGCATGGTATAGATAAATTCACGTTCAATATCTTCATCATTCTTAATGTTTTCAAGGAAAAAATCTGGAAAGTGAAATATTTCCTGCCAGTCAATTGGTGCATTCCACATACCAAAACGGGACGTATTATTTCCCATATCGACAACGGTGAAATCCGTTTTATTTTGAAGAATACGAGATCCTCTTCCAATCATTTGAAAATAAAGAGTCAGTGATCTTGTAGCCCGGTTTAGAATAATGGTCTCCACGGTTGGTTCATCGAATCCGGTAGTTAAAATACTTACAGAAGTCAAAATGGCATCTTTGGTTTCTGAAAACCACTCTAAGATTTGCTTTCGTTCTGAAGCAGTATTTTTATTATCTAAGTGTTTTATGGGATAACCAGCCTTTCTAAAAGTTTCATACACATAACGAGACGTGTTTATTCCGTTATTAAAAATCAATGTTTTCGTTCCTTTAGCAATCTCCTCGTAGGCATCTAATAATTTAACCAGCATACTTTGATTCCCGTACAATTCATCAGAAGATTTTACGGTATAATCTCCACTAATTCCTAGCTTTAGTGAACGCAGGCTAACATCATAACTATACATATTAGCCTTGGCAAGAAAGTTCTTTTTTATAAGCCTTTCAATTGATTCTCCAACAATTAACTTACTGTAGTTATCCTTCATCGGAAGCTTAATGTTGGAACTCAGCGGTGTAGCAGTTACACCTAAAATAATCGATTTTTCAAAGTACTTAAAAAGCTTTCGGAAAGAATTATAATGCGCCTCGTCAATAATTACCAAACCCACATTGTTTAACTCAATCATCTCCTCCTGTAGTCTGTTATTCAGGGTTTCAACCATAGCCACAAAGCACATGAAATTATTTTGGTCTCGTAATTCCTTAATTTCACTATTAATGATCATGTTCTTAACTCCAAATCCAGTTAGCATTCTGGAAGTTTGGGCACTTAATTCTATCCTATGGGTAAGAACTACGACCTTTTTTTGGGTATTGGCTATAAATCTTTTGGCTATCTCCGAAAATACCACGGTCTTACCACCACCTGTCGGTAGCTGATAGAGCAGATTTACGTCTTCCGGAGCTTTTTCCAAAAAGGAAAATATTGTATTTAGATCCTGTAATTGGTAATCGTAAAGTTTTTTTTCTATTTGATCTGTTTGTATCTGCAAAAGCGAAATTTCATTGAAAGATTTAAGGAAATACTAATCTTGAAGTTGTTGTGACTCCAATTTTGCAAAATTATATGTTTTTTATACTTAAATGAAATTATAAAGCTGAAAACTACAAGTTAATATCCTTTTTCGCGATTAACTGTATACTTCAAAGGCAATCCTGCTGTTAGTCTTCTATAGTTTTCTAATAATTGTGGTATTACAGACTCAATATCAGAAACACTGGCAACATGGGGTGTAATATGTATTTTTGGATGAGTCCAAAAGGGATGTTCGAATGGCAGTGGTTCCTCATGAAAAACATCTAATCCTGCTCCGGACAGATGTCCGTTGTTAATATATTCCAATAGGTCTTCATCTACTAAATGACCGCCCCTTGCAACATTAATAACATAAGATTGTTTTGGTAATTCTTTAAACAATTTATTGTTTAATATTCCTGTAGTTTCCTGAGTTAGTGGCAATAAACAAACAAGTATATTACTTCTGGACAGAAAAGTGTTTTTTTCAGTATTACCAGCGTATACTTCTACCTCAGGATTTGCTTTCGGTGAAGCTGCCCATCCAATTACTTTAAATCGGTTTTTAATAAGGTCTTCCGCGAGCTTCTCACCCAAAGCACCCATACCCATAATTCCAACGGTAACATCCGAAATCCTTTTGTATTCCTGGGGGTACCATACATTTTTTAATTGATCTGTCTTATAGCTATTAAGATTTTTGAAAAAACTAAGTATTAAAGCTAAAACAAATTCAGACATATCACTGGCTAAAACGGGATCTATTACGCGAGTTATTGGGATATGTTTAGGGACAGACTGGTCTTTGAATAAAAAATCGACCCCGGCACCAAATGAAGCAATACATTTAAGGTTGGGATATTGTTTTAGAGAATCTACAGGCTGTTTCCAAACGCATGCCAGAGTAATTTCTTCTTTTGGATGTTCTTCCAAATAACTGTAAATAGAGATATCCGGAGCTTTGGCCATTAAAGCTTTCTTCCATGAATCTATCTTATTGTCTTGTCTTATAACTACAATAGCCATTTACTCTTCAAAATTTTGTAAATAAACATTCGATTTGTTTCCCAAGCTTTAATTTTCTTGACTTAATCAATTATATCCAGTGCCCGGGTAAAACCTTCGGAATACTCCCATTTTTGTTCCAAGGTGGCATTATATACTTTTATAATTCGATCTTTAAAGTCCGGGAGCAATTCATAGAAAGAAACATGTTGTATTAACTGAGTAAATGAATTAAGCATGCTTTTATAAAACGCATCAGGAACGTTGCGTTCGCGTGAAAATGATTGTGCCACTTCAAGGTTAAAGAGCATAACATCTGCTATTAAATACGGAGCCATGCCCAATTTCAAAAACTGTTTTATATACTTTTGTGCGATTGACCTTCTGGCCCTTGCTTTTTTCCTTTTAAGAGGAAAGAACTCATTGGAAATTTTTTCTTTAGCTTCCTGTACCCATTTATCTTCTCTGGGATTAAAAACAAAATCATAGTATTGTTTAACAGCCGGAAAACGGTCATATAAATCAACCATTTGTTCTTCCAATTCTGGCTTTTTAAGACCCGTCAAATATTTTTTAAGCGCTCGTCTACTCATTATACGGTTATAAAGATAGCATTGTTAACTTTAATCAGCATATAAAGCGCAGCAAAATAGTAGTCAAATATCATAAAAATAGGGCCCTCAACGGATATATAGAATCGTCATATTTTATGTAAAACATTAGTGGCTTCAGTTTGGAAAAGACAGAATAAAACACTATAATGAGAAATTATAAACTAATAATCTAGACAATTATATATGAGGCAACTTAAGATTATCAAGCAGGTAACTAATAGAGAATCAAAATCATTAGATAAATACCTGCAAGATATCAGTAAAATAGAACTGATTACGGCAAATGAAGAGGTAGAATTAGCGCAGAAGATCAGGACCGGTGACCAGGCTGCACTGGAGAAATTAACAAATGCCAATTTGAGATTCGTAGTCTCCGTGGCAA
>CBDTVT010000166.1:0-6469 GCA_965364275.1 uncultured Eudoraea sp.
TTACAAATAAAAATGTATTTTTGTTAAAATGTTTTTTATGACCCATTCAGAGGAGAATTATATTAAGGCCATATTCCATCTGGGTAGTGAAGGGGTAGAAGTTATTTCAACCAATGCCGTGGCAGAAAAAATGGAAACCAAACCCTCTTCAGTAACCGATATGATGAAAAAGCTATCGGAAAAGGGACTGGTTCATTACAAAAGGTATCAGGGGGTATCGCTGACCACCCTTGGCACTAAGACTGCCTTATCGATTATAAGAAAACATCGATTATGGGAGGTCTTTTTAGTAGAAAAGTTAGATTTCACTTGGGATGAAGTACATGAAATAGCTGAACAACTAGAGCATATTAAAAGTGAGAAACTAATTGATAAGCTTGATGAACTACTAAGTTTTCCAAAATTTGATCCGCACGGAGATCCAATTCCTGGTAAAAATGGGGAGTTCATGGAGCATGATAATCAACTATTAAGTCAAATTGCCATAGGTTCCTCGGCAATATGTGTGGGGGTAAAAGATTCATCAGCCGTATTCTTAAGGTTCCTCGATAAAAACAAAATAGCGCTTGGAAATAAAATGAAGATTGTGGAAAAAGAAGAGTTTGATAATTCATTGCGCATTCTTATTGACCAAAGAGAATTACATCTTTCCCAGCAAATAGCTTCTAACCTATACGTTAAAAAGATCAAGTTATGATGGAGAATATCATTAGTTATTTTGAATCAATCAATCCTATTTTGGCTGCCTTTTATGCAACCCTTTTTACATGGGGTCTTACAGCATTAGGTGCCGGTCTGGTCTTTTTTTTTAAGACAATGAACAGGGCCGTATTTGATGGAATGCTCGGCTTTACCGGTGGCGTAATGGTAGCTGCAAGTTTTTGGAGTCTTCTGGCTCCGGGAATAGAAATGAGCCCGGGGGAAGGTTTTGTTAAAGTTATACCGGCGTCGGTGGGATTTTTGCTTGGCGCAGTTTTCATTTATGGACTGGACAAGGTTTTACCTCACATACATATTAATTTTAAAGAGAGTGAAGGAATAAAAACACCCTGGCATAGAACAACGCTGCTTACCCTGGCCATAACCTTGCATAATATACCTGAAGGACTTGCCGTAGGGGTACTCTTTGGAGGAGTTGCTGCAGGTTTTGAAGGAGCCAATATAGGTGGAGCAGTGGCTTTGGCTCTTGGTATAGGCCTACAAAACTTTCCTGAAGGATTTGCAGTGGCCATGCCTTTAAGAAGGCAAGGGTTGAGCCGACTTAAAAGTTTTACTTACGGACAAGCATCTGCTATGGTAGAGCCCATAGCAGCAGTTTTGGGTGCATGGGCGGTTCTTACTTTCCAGCCAATTCTTCCTTATGCCTTATCATTTGCTGCGGGAGCGATGATCTTTGTGGTTGTGGAAGAGGTTATTCCAGAGACGCAGCAGGACAAATACACAGATATTGCCACAATGGGCTTTATTGGGGGTTTTATTATTATGATGGCCTTAGATGTGGGTTTAAGTTAATTTACTACTACTCGTACTATTCTATTTTCTATCATTCACCCACAAGGGTGAATGCACCTTTAGTTAAAATACGTGCATTTTCTGGAAAGTCATTTAGGTTTTTTATGACAGAGTAACCATTATATACATCTCCTATTTCAACTTTTACAGGTTTAAAACTATACACTTTGTCTTTCTCCGATTCCAGTAATAGGAGGTATGATGTTCCCTCATTGGATACAATTGCCTCCGAAGGAATACTCATGGTGACATTATCTGAAATAATTATAGTTGCGTGGACGAACATTCCTGTCAGAAAATTATGACGGGTAATATCTTTAAGATGACCATGTACTTTTACCGTTCTGTTTTCTTCTATGGATGTGCTTATTAAATAGACCTCTGCAGCATATACTTCGGATGATGCTTCCGGTATTTCAAAACTAATTTCCTGCCCTTTATGAAGCCTCATTATATCCTTTTCAAAAACAGACAATTCTAAATGGATATGGTCATTATCTACAATTTCAATGATAGGTGTTGCAGGCGAAACATACATCCCCAGAGATATATTAACCTGAGTAATGCTGCCACTTATGGGGGCATTTAGTGTTGAAGTTGTACTTATAATACCCTTTTCAACATCTGAAGGGGAAATTTTGAGCAGATCTAATTGCTTTCGAAGCCCCTTGTAAGTAGCTTCTGCTTTTTTATAGTCGCTTTCAGCTTTTAAAAAACTTTTTTGTGATGAAATGTTTTCTTTAATCAATATTTGTTGGCGCTCATATTCAGATTTCAAATAGGTCAATTGTTCCTTTATCTCTAAATATTCTTGTTGCAAGGTCACAAAATCTGGATTTTCAATAGTTACCAATGCTTGCCCTTTGGTTACTCGATCTCCGATTAATAAATGCGTATTTTTAATATAACCACCCATAGTTGCACTCACTACTGCCCTGTTTGCCGGGGGGACATCAATTAATCCATTGGCCTGAACCAATTCAGGAAAAGATTTTTCTTCCAGATTACCCATTGTCATCGCGTTTTGTTCAAATTGTTCACTGGAAAGTTCAATAACGGTATCTTCAGGATTTAGATCCTCCTGCACGTCTGATCTATGTATAGGCTCTACATTTTTACAGTTAAAAATACTGATTACAAATATGAATTGAATGAAATAATATAAAATACGTTTCATGACTTAATTTTTAATAAGTTAGATAGTTAATGGCAATAACGGATTGATTGTATTCATTAAGGCTATTTAAATAATCTAGTTTAATCTCGTAGGCATTTTCAAGACTAAGGATATACTGGAAATAATTGATTTCACCGTTTTTGAAACTCAGGGTAGCTGTTTTCAAAATTTCATCAGATAGGGCTGTGCCCTCATCTTCATAATATTTTAAGGCTTTTTCCTGCTTAATTAATTGGGCATTAAGGGCCATATATTCAATATTTAATTGAACTTCATACTCCCTTGATTCTTCAACTGCAATTTCACGGGCAATGGAGGATGCCTTAATTTTAGAAGATTGACCAAAAAACAACAAGGGGATTTTAAGACCCAGATAATAGCCATATAAATTTTGATTCAGATCGCTATTCGATCCCTGAAAATAGCTCAAACTCAGATCGGGTAATAAAAGTTGTTTTTCATATTTGCGTTGATTATCAAAAAGGTTTACTCTATTGGAATAATATTTTAGTTCTATACTGTTTTCCAAACCTGTAGGACTCAATTTAACTTTCTTTTGAGCGGCTATTGCAATACTAATGCTGTCCTCAACCTGGACCATTTTAATTAAGTTTCCATAGGCCAGGACAACATCTTGTTCTGCCTCTTCTAATTTAATTTGTATTTGTTTTTGTCTGGACTGAGAGGTTATTTTTTCCAGGTAATTGGTTTCTCCAAGTTCAAATCGGCGTTCAGCGATGGACGCAAAATTTCTAAACAGACTATCTATTTGTTTATAAATAAATTCTTTGTCTTTTGCATATTGATAGTCATAAAATCGGGATGTGACTTCCTTTTTCAAAATTTTCTTTTGGATTTCATATGCACTGGATTCTAAATTATAACCAGCCTTATTTACTTTCTTTTTCGAGAAATAGACTGTTGGAAAAAGAAAATCCTGCTGTACCCCAAAAACGTTTAAGGGTTCACCATTTATGGCAAGGTTATTTTGGTCATACTCGTAATAAATCCGTGTCTTGTCAAAGCTGAAAGCACTGGATATCATGGCATCAGATCGGTTAACCTTTAATGACTCTGCTTTAAGGCCTGCGTTGTTTTCTAATGCAATTTCCATTAATCCATCAAGGCTTAAACTACTTTCCTGTGCACTTAAAACGGATGTAAAAAGTATTGCAACGATAAAAAGAGAAATAGGCTTATTCTTTTTTAGAACTCTTTTTAGATCAAGTTTTCCTGGTTTACTAAAGATGCTATATAATAAAGGAAGTACAACTAGAGTCAATAGGGTGGCACTTACCAGGCCGCCTATCACAACAGTTGCTAAAGGACGCTGTACTTCAGCTCCAACATTTGTGGATATTGCCATTGGCAGGAACCCTAATGCGGCTGCAGATGCAGTCAGTAATACAGCCCTCAACCGGTCTTTTGTGCCCTGTATAATTAGCGCTTCCATACTTTCAAATTTTTCTATGTTTAATTCTTTAAAATGTTCTATTAATACAATACCGTTGAGAACAGCAATACCAAAAAGGGCAATAAATCCTACTCCCGCAGAAATACTAAAGGGCAGGTCTCTTATCCATAATGATAATACTCCGCCAACAGACGCCAGGGGAATTGCCGTAAAAATCATTAAAGTTTCTTTAAAGGATTTAAAAGCCAGATAAAGCAAGACAAAAATTAATGCCAGAGCAATAGGTACCGCCACCATTAATCTTGATTTCGCGCTTTGGAGATTTTCAAATTGCCCGCCATAACTTATGGTATATCCAGTAGGCAGCGTTATGTGGTCATTTATTAAGTTTTGGACATCATCTACCACTGATTGTAAATCGCGGTTACGGACATTAATGCCTACCACGATTCTCCTTTTGGTGTCATCCCGCGATATTTTGGCAGCTCCTTTTTGATAGGAGATATCAGCCAGCTCACTTAGCGGAATCTTACCATTAGAAGGGAGATCAACAAATAAATTCTTAAGATTGTCAATATCCTGTCTGTTATCGTTTGTGAGGCGAACCACTAAATCAAACCGCTTTTCGCCTTCGTAAACACTACCCACTTTTTTCCCGGCAAATCCCATGGCAATCATATCATTCAGTTCCTTGATATTCAGGCCATAACGTGCAATTTTTTCACGTTTGTATCTGACGTTCATTTGAGGAAGACCAACAATTTTTTCGACAGTTATATCAGCAGCCCCGTTCACATTTTCAACTAATGATTTTATTTGATTGCCTAATTTGCTGAGAATTTCCAAATCTTCACCAAAGATTTTTATCGCAATATCGGCCTTAACACCTGTTATTAATTCATTAAACCTCATTTCAATGGGCTGCGTAAATTCTACTTCTATGCCGGGAAGTATTGAAAGTGCCTCTTTGAATTTATTAGCCAGTTCATCCTTAGAGTCAGCCGATACCCAATCTTTTTTTGAATTTAAAATTATAATGACATCACTTTCTTCCATAGACATTGGGTCGGTAGGAACTTCTGCTGCACCAATTCTAGTAACTACCTGCTTTACTTCAGGAAAATTATTTAGTAAAATTTGCTCTATCTTTGTTGTCGTTTCTACTGTTTTACTCAGCGATGTCCCGGTTTTTAAAACAGGTTGTATTACAAAATCGCCCTCATCTAATGTGGGAACAAATTCACCTCCCAGGGAGATAAAAAAAGGTATTGTCAGAAATAAAACCATAATTGCAAGACTTAAAACTATTTTTTTTCTTTTAAATGCCAAGTGTATTGTCAGAGCAAAATATTTATTGAGCCATCGCATTATATAAAATGAAATGTTCCTTTTAGAAGGATCTGATGGTTTCAGGAACAATGATGATACTACCGGAACATAGGTAAAACATAAGATCATTGCACCAATAAGGGCGAAACTAAATGTTAATGCCATTGGCCGGAACATTTTGCCTTCAACTCCGCTGAGTGAAAGAATGGGTATAAAAACGATCAGGATGATAAACTGACCAAAAATTGCGGAGTTCATCATCTTAGATGCCCCCTGGTAAGTTATTTTATCTGTGAATTTTAATTTTTCAGAACGAGATAATTTACTCATCTCATCGCGGTTTCCGGTGATTTGAAATGCAATGAATTCTACTATGATTACTGCCCCATCTATAATTATTCCAAAGTCGATGGCACCCAAGCTCATCAAATTTGCGTCTACATTAAAAAGGTACATCATAAAAATAGCAAAAAGTAAACTGAGCGGAATTACGGAGGCTACCACTAAACCTGAACGTAAATTGCCCAATAGCAGGACCACAACAAAAATTACGATCAGACAGCCAAAAATCAAATTTTCAGTCACCGTAAAGGTTGTTTTATTTATAAGCTCACTTCTATCCAGGAAGGCGTTGATTTGTACACCTTCAGGTAATGTTTTTGAGATTGAAGAAACTCGTTCTTTAACGGCATCAATAACCTGTTTGGAGTTTGCATCTTTAAGCATCATTACCTGTCCCAAAACCTTTTCACCCTCACCATTGGCTGTGATAGCACCAAAACGTGTGGCACTTCCGAAACCAACTTTAGCCACATCTTTTATATAGATTGGGATTGAATTCTCATTTTTTACTACAATGTTTTCAATGTCTTCCAAAGAAGTGGCTAAGCCTTCGCCACGAATAAAATAGGCCTGATTTACTTTTTCGATATAACCACCACCTGTAACACTATTGTTCAATTCCAGGGCATTTATGACCTCTTTTGTGGTGATTTTCATCGCATTTAGTTTTTTAGTACTAATTGCAACTTCATATT
>CBDTVT010000167.1:0-6164 GCA_965364275.1 uncultured Eudoraea sp.
ATTGAATTTCCTTCAGGAATAGCTAAATCCAGATAGCGACCTCCGGCGTAAGTCTCTTCGCCGTTCGTATTATCCAAAAAAGGCAGAAAAAGATAATTTTTATATTCTGCGGTTTCCATCAACTCCAGGTTTTGATAAACTTCCAGACTATATTTTTGGCCTTTAAAAGTAAAATTTGCTACCCCGTATACTACTTCTTCAGAAAGGCGATCAGTGGTAGTAGGCATCATAAAAGGAATTGCATCTGCCGTCCTCTCCAGAGAAGCAATAACTCTATATGAAGTATCCGGTTGAAAGAAATCTAATCCCTCAAAATCTTTTCGATACCTGTCTGGCAATGGAGAGGTCTCAGGGTTTTTGAATTCTTCATTGAGCTTATTTTGAAATAACACAATCTCCTTAACTATAGCCGAATTATCGGCAACTATATCTGTCTTTATAGTATCGTGATATTTACGCTTATCTGCACATCCCAAAATGCCTACAAATAAACATATGATACCAAACAAAAGTTTTTTATTCATAAATACATATTTACATCAAAAATACAACATCTCTTTTTTTTTATATATTTTTACTATGCAAGACTTAATATGAACAGATCATTAATTCTGAGGATGGTAAAAGCATTTCCTTATATAAGGAAACGATGCTGCTATATTTAGAATCAATACTATTTGAAAGATTGTAGCCTGGCAAGAATGTCAGGCTTTTTTATGATTTAGACAAAATGAAATCAGTTTATAATAGCTACATAAATTCATTTAAGGGATTATCCAAAGAGGTTTGGTGGTTGTCTTTAATTACCCTTATAAATAGAGCGGGGACAATGGTTATCCCTTTTTTATCACTTTATCTTACCCAGGATCTCGGTTTCACATTGGAAAATGTAGGTATTATTATGAGTTGTTTTGGATTAGGATCGCTTATAGGTGCCTGGCTGGGAGGTAAATTAACGGATATGTTTGGCTCATACCCGGTGATGCTGGTAAGTCTTATATTGACCGGTATACTTTTTATAATACTACAATACCTTGATTCGTTTTGGACAATTTGTGGAGGTATTTTTGTATTAATGATCATTGCGGACGCATTCAGACCAGCAACATTTGTGGCGCTAAGCGCATATAGTAAGCCTGAAAACAAAACAAGATCCGTAACACTTATTCGTCTTGCAATAAATCTTGGATTTTCTGCCGGACCTGCTCTTGGCGGTATAATAATAGGCTCTTTAGGTTACCGTGGATTATTTTGGGTAGATGGTCTTACCTGTATTGCAGCCGGTATATTGTTAATAGGCCTCTTGAATCCTAAAAAGGTAAAAGTTCTTGATAGCGTTGAAAATAAAATGCCGTTATCTGCATATAAAGATGTGCCGTATTTGGTGTTTATTATCGCAATGGTCATGTTCGGATTCGTATTTGTGCAGTACTTTTCCACAATCCCCATTTACTATAACGATGTGCACGCATTAAATGAAACTCAAATAGGTTTACTATTAGCCCTGAATGGCTTCTTAATATTTGTTTTTGAAATGCCCCTTATAAAGTTTATGGAAACAAGGTCTTTATCCAAAATATTTAATATGATAATTGGTTTAATGCTCGTAACCTTCAGTATTCTAATACTAAATTTCACCACATGGATTGGTGTACTCGTTACGGGAATGCTATTGATGACTCTTGGAGAAATGATAGCATTCCCATTCTCTAATGCATTTGCCATGGATAGAGCAAAAAGAGGCAAACAAGGAGAGTATATGGCCCTTTATAGTATTTCCTTTTCTATCTCTCACATTTTCGCACATAATTCCGGGATGAACTCCATTGCCAGGTTCGGTTATCAAACCACCTGGTATTTGGCAACTTTTATAGGCTTGCTTGGTATTTTGTTACTTTTGTGGTTGAAAAAATTACTTCTAAGAAATTCCCGAAAGAAAAATCTATGAAAAACTTCATCCTACTCTTAGTTCTTTTTGGTTTGATTTCCGGATGCATGGAAAAAAAGAATCATTCCAAAGCTTCAGGAAACATTCTTAAAAGAACTATTGAATTACATCCTGATAATTATAACGTTGCCTTCTTAATTATGGACGGCACATATAATACAGAATTTACTGCCCCATATGACATTTTTCAGCACACAAAATACAGAGAAGGTATAAAGGCCATGAATACTTTTACGGTGGCTAATACTTTAGAGCCAATTACTACTTTTGAGGGACTGCGCATTTTACCAGATTTTAATTACTTAAGAGATTCCCTTCCACCTATAGATATACTGGTAATTCCGAGTGCAGAACACCATCTGGATACCGATTTAAAAGATACTGCCATGCTTAATTTTGTAAAAAGGGTAGACAAGAATGCGTTATTTATGACTTCACATTGCGATGGCGCTTTTGTTCTGGCAAAAGCCGGCTTGTTAGACAAGGTTACCTCTACCACTTTTCCGAGCGACATTGCAAAATACAGGCAGATGTTTCCTCTTCTAAAAGTGAAGGACAGTGTGCTGTTTGTGCATGACGGTAAATACATTACTTCTGCAGGTGGAGCGAAAAGCTTTGAGGCCTCTTTATATCTTTGCGAGTACCTTTATGGAAAAGATGTAACTAAGTCTCTTGCCAAAGGATTAGTAATTGATTGGGACCTTAATTTAATTCCAAAATCTATTCCTCAATAATGGCATCATAACGAGATCCCTTTAGGTACTTATTTACTATAGCATTGAACTCGGGCATAATTCTCAATAGTGCTGTATGCTCTAATGAATATAGGCGCGTCTTGTCCTCATAGCCATTTTTTAACAATTCTTCCAGATAAAATAAGGCCGTACCAAAATCTTCGTATTTAGAACTGTCAGATATAATTTTTAAGTAATATGAATAGGCCTTAGGTTCTGTAATAGTTTTCAACATCCAAAGAAAACTTAATGCCTCGTCATTAACTACCGGATACTCCTTTTCACTATCTATATTATCTTCTATAAGTGCATTGAGATATCCCAATAAACGTTTTCCCATTTGTCGTTCAAAAGGATCCAGCTTCTTATCATATTTTTCGATTTCCCCCATCTGATAATTCCACCATCCCAGATTATTGTAATTCAGAGCAGATAAATCATCAAATAAATTATAGTCATAATCCTCTTTTATAAATGATTCCCGAAGAAGAACATTGTTTAAATTTCGTCTTTGAACTCTATACCTATTTCCTTTTTTAAGGATTTTAAGTTGCTCCCTCAATGAATCAACTTCCAGATGGGGTCTGTAAATAGATATTATTTCAGTTTGTAAGTTATATGCCTTTAATAACTGACCTGAATTAATTAGTAGTTTAAGCTCCCTCAAATTTTGGCGATAAGAATTCATCACAAATTCATCATTTTTAGCTACATTCCCTTTAGCTATAGCCGAAAGTGTAAGTATCTTTAATGCCTTGCCTATAAGGCTATAATCTGACCATCTTTCACCTCCATCAAATACCAATAGATCATTGGGGAATTTCATTTTGTTCAACAATTCCCTGCCCTGTAGCATGTCAGGATAGTTAAAATCCCCATTCCCAACAATTCCTATAAAATAAAAAGGTCTTTTCTCGTCTAATAATTCAACACTTGGAACAAAAGATCGACATGAAATTACACCTTCAACCTCCTTTATAAACGAAGGTATAATCGCTGCAAACTTAGCTCCGGATGAAAACCCGGCAGTATAAACTCTATTGCTATTCAAAGGGAAAAGCGCTGCAACTTCCTGAAACATCCTGCTGGTAATTAAAACATTTTTAGCAATTGAAAGTGTATCGCTAATATTGTTTGACGAGGCAAGTAAAAACCCCTGTTCATCTGCCGCCGTTTTAAAAGCGTTTAATGCCTGGCTATTTTTACCATCCATATCAAAGATAAATATGATGGGCCATGTTCCTTTACCATCAAACTTAGTTGGAAGATATAATTTATAAGTTTCAGAAATTGAATCATTAACAGGGACAGAATCTGTGATAATTCCCTTTTTAAATACTATTTGTCTTGTTTGTGAACTGCCTGTATAAGCCAAGCTTACAAATAAAAGAAGAAATAAAACTCGCTTCATATTTCTGAAATAATCAAAAACCTGGCCAAAATAGTTAAGAATTCTACAAATATTCAAAGTATTACTGAAAAATCTTTAAGATTGAATCGTGGATTACTAATAGACATTACAACCTCTTTACAACCTATTGTTAAATTAAGTAATTAAATCCTTCAACAACAAATATTCAAAACTATTTATTTCTCACTTCCGGATGTTCTGTAATAAAATTCTGTTGAATCTATGATTTTTAATTTAAATTACTTAAAAAGGATATAAATTCTGAATAAAATTACTTTCATTAAATCTAATTCGGCCAGCTATAGAGTTGACTCATTTACAATATTACAGACTCAATTAATGCTTTTTAAGTGGCTTTATCGGTGCATCAGAAACTACATCAGACAGAATAATATGTGTCCTGGTTTCGCCATATCTAATGAGTTCATCGATAAATCTTTCGAGGTGAGTCTGATCCTTTAGAACTACCTCCATTATAATATTCTCATCACCCGTAATCCGGTAACAATTTATAACTTCCTCCAGGGTTTTAACCATCTCAAGAAAAGGCTTCAATTTACCCATAAAAGCTCTTAATGTAATAATTGCCTTTAGTTGATAACCTGCCAGGGTATACGATACTTTTGCATTAAAACCTTCGAGAATTCCAAGGTCTTCCATTTTTTTGACTCGCTCCGCTACTGCAGGTGGAGTAAGCCCTACTTCCCTTCCAATATTTGACAACGACAGCCTTGAATTCTCCTGCAGGAGTTTAAGGATGCGCCAGTTTAAGTCATCTATCTTGTTATTCAAAGTAAATTGTCTTATTTAATATTATTTATAAAGCGAAAGTACGAAATTGCTTTATATTTTAAATAAGATATACAAAATTTGGACGTAACTTTATTCTAGAATTTTTGCTAAAAAGAAAATGCCCTACAAGAACTTAAGAACCTTACCGGTTTACAGAAAAGCAATGGAGCTCTGCAATATGAGCAGAGAAATTGCCTCGTTTGTTTCCCAGAATAAGGATTTACTGAAATTATATCAATCTAATAGTTTAAGAGATCATATCGCGGATTCTTTACTCACTGATGCCATTTTGATCCCCCAACAGATTGCTCGAGCAGAATCTTCTGAGTCATATGCCGTTAGAATGAAAAGTGCTTCGTTCATTAATATAATGATCAGGAATATAATCTCTTATTGTAACGGACTGGAAAATGATGGTTTAAAGGAAAAAGAATATGTGGATTTACTGCGAAAGGAAATCCATATTTTCAGAAGATCCTTTAAGAAATGGAGAAAGTCCATTGGTAAAAATGGTGGTGGTTCCAACTGGGGATTCAATGATTATCTTGGCTACTAAAAAAGTTCCTTAAGGGAAAACACATTGCTTTACCGAATTTAAATTCCGGATTATTCCTGAAATAAGTTTACATATTTCTTCTATACTGCCCTCCTACTTCAAATAATGCATGTGTAATTTGTCCTAATGAGCAAACTTTAGTGACCTCTATAAGTTTTTCAAATATGTTTTCATTCTTTATGGCCGTTTCCTGTAGCTCTTTCAACTGTTTTTGAGCAATTAGCTTATTTCGTATTTGCAATCCTTGTAAAGTATTGATTTGTTGCTGTTTTTCCTCATCTGTAGCTCGAATAACCTCAGCAGGGAGTATGGTAGGTGATCCTGAAGAGCTTAAAAAAGTATTTACGCCGATTATTGGGTATTCACCTGTATGTTTCAGTGTTTCATAGTGCATACTTTCTTCCTGAATTTTGGATCGTTGGTACATAGTTTCCATTGCACCCAAAACACCCCCGCGCTCAGTAATTCTGTCAAATTCAAGTAAAACAGCCTCTTCTACAAGATCTGTAAGTTCTTCAATAATAAAGGACCCTTGAAGCGGGTTTTCATTTTTTGTAAGACCTAGTTCCTTGTTAATAATCAATTGAATCGCCATTGCTCTTCTAACTGATTCTTCCGTTGGTGTGGTAATAGCCTCATCGTATGCATTGGTGTGCAATGAATTACAATTGTCATAAATAGCATAGAGTGCCTGCAAAGTGGTTCTAATATCATTAAAATCAA
>CBDTVT010000168.1:0-6125 GCA_965364275.1 uncultured Eudoraea sp.
GATAGTAGTTTTGAAATTATTACACCAGTAGAAAGAGGTTGCCAATTATCTGTTTTACTCCATGGAGAGGGGAGGCCATTATTTGATTATTTGACGGAAAATGGGGTTATAACGGACTGGCGCGAGCCGAATGTAATACGACTTGCTCCGGCACCATTTTATTGCAGTTTTGAAGATATGTATAACTTCGGACAAATTTTAAAAGCAGGGATACTTAGTAAGAGTAGCAAAGCGTAGTCAATATTTATGGAAATCCTTATACGTTCTAATATAGATAACATTACTAATTAATTAGTTTAAGGCAATGAAAATAGAGCATGTAGCCATATGGACAAAAAAACTGGAATCCCTTAAGAGTTTCTATGTCACTTATTTTGGTGGAATTGCCAACACCAAATATTTTAACGAAACAAAAGGGTTTCAGAGTTACTTTCTCACTTTTGATTCAGGGGCAAGATTGGAACTTATGTATATGCCCGATATATCGGAAAACAGAAATGATACTGCAGATAAACAGCATCTAGGAATCATTCATTTGGCCTTTGGTGTAGACAGCATGTCTGAAGTTGATCAAAAGGCTGCAGAGTTGAAAAAAGATGGTTATAAAGTCATTAGTGGCCCAAGAAAAACCGGTGATGGATATTATGAATTTGAGGTGCTGGATCCTGATAATAATCGTTTAGAAGTAACTACACTGTTTATCGAATGATTGTATATTTTTGGCCTTTATTAAGAGGCAACTTATGAGATCACTTAGACTAATCCTTTCAAATCCGAGATATTTCGGACCAGCCTGGGTTTTTGCCAGCTTAAATATTCTATTTGGTACCTGGGCAATTTATATTCCTTCAGTTAAAGAGGATCTTGGAATTAACAAAGCTACACTTGGCATTGCGCTCTTTTTCCTTTCCCTTGGTGTTTTTACGATTTTCCCTATAGCTTCTAAGATCATTAATAAAATTGGTGTAGGCAAGGCAACCTCTATTGGTATAATCCTTAGCTGCATAGCGGCTTTATTCCCTTTAATGGTACCGGGCTTTATAAGCCTTGCCGCTGCACTTTTTTTCTTTGGAGCCACCAATGGATTTACAGATATTTCTATGAATACTCTGGTTACTGAAATTGAAAAGGAGGATAAACAAAAGTTTATGTCAGCTGCCCACGGGTTTTTTAGCCTGGGTGGAGTATTGGCAGGATTGGGGAGTTTTTTAATTCCTGCTTTAGACAATAGAGGGTTACATATGTTTTTAGCGGTCTTGTTGGTTCTCTCGGTAAACTTTATTTTTTTTAAGAAGTATCAAAAGGTCGTAGCTGCTCCAATTGAAAAAGAGGCTTTCAGATTTAAAAATTTTAAACCTCTAATGTTAATTGGAGTTGTGTCATTTGTTGTTATGGGCAGCGAAGGAGCTATTGTGGATTGGAGTGGATTATTTTTAAAAGAAGTTAGCCTGGCACCTGAAACTATATGGGGAGCCGGATTTTTAGGATTCCAGGCATTTATGACTCTTGGTCGCTTTTTAGGAGATTCAATTAGTGCCAGAATAGGATCAGTAAAAATAGTCGCTCTGGGGTCTATCATTGCAATAATTGGGTATCTTCTGGTCCTTGCTGCAGATATGTATTTGGCCATTCTTGGATTTGCTCTAACAGGCCTTGGATTTTCAGTAATTGTTCCTGAGCTATTCAGAATTGGAGGTAATGTAAAGGGGGTAGAATCTTCTCAGGGAATTGCTTTTATAGCCGGTACAGGATATTCAGGTTTTCTTGTAGGGCCCGTTATTTTAGGTTTTATTGCAGAACAATTCTCACTAAGTTTGAGTTTTATAACTTTAATGGTCTGCTCTGTAGCAGTTTTAGGAGCTACTTTCCTTCTGAAAAGAAAAAATTCCAAATAAGGCTTTTCGTAACCTAATTAATTTTGATGTTTGTGAAATACAATTTAAAATTCCCTTCGGCATTTTTATGTGTCTTTGCTATAGTCAGGCCATTAATGTCTGAATATTCTTCCCAGGTGGTTGCGAGTGAGGCCTCTGCCTGATTTCCTTTGCGAAATACCCATTCTTTTATTACGTAATCATCCCCAAAATAAAAATCATATGCATCTCCTGGGGTATAACCGCCTTCACCCGAATAAATAATTGTCAGTTTTTGCAATTGAGTTTTTCCAATTGGTGACTCTGTGGCTTCTGTAACTTCATAGCTGAAATTACCTTCATCCCATACCAGGTTAAAAGGCGCTAATAACCAATATTTGTCATTTATAAAACCGGCATCAACTTTAGCCACAGTGCTGTCTATCGCATTACGATAATATGTGGTCGATTCTCCAGCTGATATTCCGGTCACCTCATTTTTCTTGATATTCCATATCCAATTCCTTTCAAAATGAGTAGTGTCCCGGTCAACATTAAAAGTAAATTTTAGTTCTTCTACATTTTTCCATTCCTTCAGACCATGTGCATAAGCTATTTTTTCCAGAACGGTTTGTTCAATATTTACTGAATTCGTGTCTTTTTTCTGTTCGGTTTTACAGCTAAATATGAGCACTAAAGAGAGTATTGCAAGCAAGTGTGGAAATTTCATAATAATGTTTTTTCAAATATAACCGCTTTTCAATTCTTAATTGATATTAATCCGTGACTTTATTGGGGTATGAAATCCCAATAAAATGATTAATTTTGGTTTTTAACAAAAAGTAAAAAATGAGTAAAAAAAAGGGAAAAGTACAAGAGGCCATTGATGAAAGATTATTGGAAGAAAGAAAAGTATTTCTTTGGGGGATGGTTGATGATGATTCTGCCAAACATATTATTGATCGTTTATTATATCTTGATATGCAGAACAATAAGGAAATACAATTAATTATAAATAGTCCAGGTGGATATGTAACCTCGGGTTTTGCGATTTACGATACGATAAAATCACTAAAGAGTCCGGTCTCAACTGTTTGTAGCGGCTTAGCAGCTTCAATGGGTTCCATTCTCCTCTCTGTTGGTAAGAAAGGCCGACGTTTTATTCAGCCACATGCACGGGTGATGATCCATCAACCAAGTGGAGGAGCAAGAGGTCAGGCATCGAATATTGAAATTCAAGCCAAAGAAATAATAAAGACAAAAGAGATTGGGGCTAAAATATTAGCTGACAACTGCGGACAGCCCTATGAAAAAATCTTGAAAGACTTTAACCGTGATTATTGGATGGATGCCGAAGAATCGATAGCATATGGAATAGTAGATGGCATTTTAAAATAGGACCTAAAGTTTTAACAGAAAAAGACCTTCATATTATTATATGAAGGTCTTTATAAATATATATGGACGCCTGGGCGGAAAATTATCTATTCTTTATATATACGAAAAAACTGGCTAATCAGATTTTATTTAATGGAAAATTTTTTAAGAGGCAATTGAAAATTCAGCGCGGGCTAATGGGTTTTATTTACGATAGGAATTAAAAACTGGTACAGAAACCATTGTGGTTCTCTAAGGCTTTAGGGCGGGATAAGAATAAGGAAACATAATTTTGTACATTTACTTCCAATCTTAGCTATTCTCCTGGCTTATATTATGAATCAAACTCCAAAAAACATCGCTGTAGTGGGATCCGGATTAATAGGATCTTTATTGGCGATCTATCTAAAAAGATTAGGGCATGAGGTTACTGTGTTTGACCGACGTCCTGATATTAGGACTATTGAATTTTCAGGACGTTCTATAAATCTTGCACTTAGCGATAGAGGTTGGAAAACACTGCAAAAGGTCGGAATTGAGAAAGAAGTAAAGAAGATTGCAATACCTCTTTTTAAACGAGCAATGCATGTAGATAGTAAGCCAATTTATTATCAGAATTACGGAAAAGAAGGGGAAGCAATCTGGTCTATCTCCAGAGGGTTATTGAATAGAAAGATGATTGACCTTGCAGAAAATTCCGGCGTCAATTTCAGATTTAATGAAAGAGTGTGGGATATTGATTTGCCGGATGCAAAATTGTATACCGGAGAAACAGAAAAAGGTGAATGGAAAGCTTATAATTATGATCTGGTGTTTGGTTGTGATGGTGCATTTTCGAGAATTCGTCATAAAATGCAGCGCAGAAGCCGATTTGATTATTCACAGGATTTTATTGATATCGGATATAAAGAACTGACAATTCCGGCTAATGATGATGGGACACATAAACTCGACAAAAACTCCTTTCATATCTGGCCCCGAGGCAATTTTATGTTTATCGCCATGCCTAATCTCGATGGCAGCTTTACCTCTACATTGTTTTTACCATTTGAGGGAGAGATATCTTTTGAGGGTATTAAAACCAAAACTCACGCAAAGGCATTTTTCAAAACTTATTTTCCTGATGTAATAAAGGAGATGGATACTCTTAGCGAAGATTTTTTTAACAACCCAACCAGTGCTATGGTTACGATGAAGTGCTACCCCTGGACTTATTGGGATAAAGTAGCTCTTGTTGGGGATTCTGCTCATGCCATTGTACCCTTTTACGGTCAGGGAATGAATGCTGGATTTGAAGATATTTATGTATTAAATGAATTAATATCTAAATATGGCGATGATTGGGAGCATATTTTTCAGGAGTATCAGAAGAAAAGAAAACCCGATGCAGATGCTATAGCCGAATTGAGCTACAGAAACTTTATTGAAATGAGCAGCAAAACAGCCGACCCTCTTTTTTTGCTACAGAAGAAAATCGAAAAACATTTTGCTAAAAATAATCCGGACAAATGGATCCCGGTTTATTCCAGGGTTACATTCTCTGATCAGCCTTATTCAGATGCATTGGCCATAGGTGATGAGCAGGAAAGAATTATGCAACAGATTATGCAAATACCAAATATTGAGTTAAAATGGGATAGCTTGGAAGTAGAAGAGAAGATGTTAGAGCTACTTAATAAAAATTGAACTTATAGTATATTTATCTGTTTTTCATTTCTGAACTACGTATTGGCATTTGGTCAATTAGATCAAAAACCTCATTTGCTTCCACAATGTACTACTTCCTGAGTTTCACATCATCATCTTTTCCACTAAAATTCGGCCCACTCCTTTGAAGACATCGTATTAAATTGTAGCATTAAAACTAAAAGTGCTATACATTTTAGATTAAACATATCCATATATCGGACTAAAATAAAAAAACCACCTAATTACAGGTGGTTTTAAGTAAATATTTAAATCTATTAGATCTTAGAAAACATTTTGTGCATCTTCTGCTGTTCTTCTTCAGCTAAAACTTGATCTACAAGAATTCTACCGCTATGCTCATCGGTAATAATTTTTTTCCTGGAAGCAATTTCTACCTGTACCTGAGGAGGTATGGTAAAGAAAGATCCACCTGAGGCGCCTCTTTCTATTGGGACAACGGCCAGGCCGTTTTTAACGTTATTCCGAATTCGTTTATAAGCTTGTACTAATCTATCTTCAATTTGCTTTTCAAATTTTTCAGATTTAGCCAAAAGTGCTTTTTCCTCCTTATCAGTTTCCGCAAGAATCGCATCTAATTCACTTTTCTTGTGTTTTAAGTGGGACTCACGCTCTACAAGCCTTTCTTTAGTCTCGCTAATTACTTCCTTTTTTTGCTCTATTTGAACTTTAAATTCTTTAATGTTTTTCTCAGCTAATTGTATTTCCAATTCCTGAAATTCAACTTCTTTCGCAAGTGAATTGAACTCTCTGCTGTTTCTTACATTTTTTTGCTGATCAGCATATTTTTTTATCAGTACTTTGGCTTCCTCAATTAAATTCTTTTTAGCACCAATTTCATAATTTATGGTTTCCAAATCGGACTTTAATTTATCCATTCTTGTTTTTAAACCAAGTACGTCGTCTTCAAGATCTTCAACTTCAAGGGGTAATTCACCACGTACATTTCTAATTTCATCAACTCTGGAATCTATTAATTGCAAATCGTATAATGCTCTTAATTTATCCTCCACGGTTGTTTCTACTTTTGTTGCCATATTTAATAATACTTGATAGGATTTGTAATACTCTCCGATAACGAGATTGCAAAATTAGGCATTTTTTTTGTAAGATAGTCTACCAATAAATTTTTTGTAAACTGCTCAGTTTCATAGTGCCCTATATCTGCAAGAAGTATTTTGTTTTCAG
>CBDTVT010000169.1:0-6007 GCA_965364275.1 uncultured Eudoraea sp.
TCCTTTTAATGAACTTCCGGTTTTCGGGTCCAATACAATCTCCACCTCGGCATCAGGGGTAACATCCAAATCGAATTTTAATTCTAATCCATAGTATTCTTTTAGCTGGCGTTGAAGATCAATAGTCTCCACTTCATTTTTATTAATAAATGTGATAAAAGAATAATCCCCTACGGAAGTGACATCGCTTATGGGAATTTTTAAAGATGTCCCCCTCGCGGTTGAACCTTCAAAATTAATATTCAGGGCATTAGACGGGCCAAATATTCGTCCCCTGCCACTAACAAAACCGGTTCCATAGTAGAGTATTTCTTCTTCAAATTCTGTATTTAGTATTAAAAATCTATCCCTACTGGTATTTATATCTAAATCAAAATTCCATTTCTTAAAGAAATTGTGCTCTATTGTACCATCCAGAATTGCCTCGGTATTAAGAGCTACATCGGTAAGCGTGATATTCTGAAAATTAAAAGTCTGGTTATTTAATTTAACCACAGAATTAGCTCCAAAATCATAATCTACATTAAGATAAGGCACAGAAAGTCCTGCATTATTCATAGTTAAAAGTCCGTCAATATCAGGATTCCTTATATCCCCCTTTATTTCAACATTTCCATTTAGCATGCCTCGAATATTGGAAATAATATTCTTGCCCAAAGGACTAAAAGGTTCCATATCAAAATTACTGAACGTAGCCACCAGATCTGCCTGAGGTATTTCCTTATCTCTGGTAACCTTTCCAAATATCCCAAATTTTTCAAGCCCGTTTTCCTTAATTTGAGAATTTACGGAAAATTCGGTAAGGTCACGATTACCAACAACACCAATGGAAAGGTTCCCGAGATCTATCTCATTTATTCCAAATTCAGATATGTCCAAATTACAAACCGGCAAGTAAATATTGTCCTTTTGAAGAACGTTTAAGGTTCCATTTATCTCACCTTTGAGCTTTAAGCTATCTATAGCCGGGGTTATTTTATTTAAGGAGACAATTTTAAACTGAAGTTCCAAATCTTTAAAAGTAGAGTCTGCAAGTTGTCCTCTTAGCCTAATTTGTTCCCTGTTATCGTTGTTCATTACAATTTCCTCAATAGTAATACTATCCAGGGTACTATTTAAAATTACCTTGTTTTTGCTATTGCTTTCACGATTCAGAACCCATGTATTACCCTTAAAACTTATGTCAGATTTTTTTAAGCCAATTACTGATTTATTATCCTGATTGAAAGTGTGGTAAAAATTTAAGTTGTAACTATCGTTATACTCGCTACCTCCCTTAAATTCCGTTCTAAAGAACAGCGTGTCATTTAATGTGGTATTAATCAGGTTAAAATCTTTAACATCATAATATGGAGTTGAAAGATCCTGAACAGCCAGATAGGTATTAAAAAGGGGGTTTTTATTATCAATCCTAAAATCAATACTGTCTAATTCATTACCATAAGCAGAAATATAAGGCGATTTGAAATTGAGTTTAAAATCTCCCTTATCTGCGATAATATTACCTCTGATAAAAGTATTCGGACCAAAGGCAACCTCTGGAAAAAAAACTTCAACGATTTTATTATAAATCTTAAAATTAAAGGTCATTTCCTGCCCTGCTGAAATTTCATATGGTTTATAGTTTGTATAAATGCTCCCTATTGAATTTCGCACCAGACGACCAAGCTCCCTTACTTTAAATTTACCCCTCATATATCCTGTAATTATATCAGGAGAATTTATTTCTATAACCCTGGTGGAATCTTCAGAAAATGTGGATTCAATTTTGAAATCTTCAAAGTAATAAGTGTCATTTATGTTCTGATAATTTGTTTGGGTAAACTTTATATCTCCCTCAATACTTTGAAAGGAACTTCCTGTGATGTCCATAGTTACATTGCCCTTAAATACAGATACACTATCATCTATAAAATTTAATATTTTCAGATCTGCATAATCTACCAAAGCATTAAAATTGAAACTACTCTTATCTTCGCTAAAATCTGCCAGTCCTTCAAATCTAAACTTTAGGTTCTCATCATTACTGATTAAGGACCCATCAAACAACTGATCCTTTAGGATCCCGGAAATCTTGATGTCTTTATAATCATACCTATTGAAATTAACACTATACACCTGTCCAAAAACTTCAGTATTCAGATTCTTGCTTACAAAACCTTTACCTTCAACATTAACGTCCATAGTTGTTTTACCCAAACTTTTATTCTCCGTAAAACGTCCCAAATCAAAGTCAATTAAGGATACGAATCCTTTGTATCGCGCATTGTCTATATTGTTGATTTCTGAAAGGGTAAGATCTACATAACTTCTTCCTATGGCTGTGTTCAGGTTTGCCCGGGTTTCTATTGATGTTGTTGTAATGAATGTTTCACCCCTTACCGTAAACTGCCCTAACTTCTGAAAAATAGAAGGAAGAGATTTACCCAATATTTTAGGCAATAAGGACCTAAGCTCATAATAGCTGGTAGTAATATTCTTTATTTGCGCATTGAGCTCAAAAGGCTCATCTTTTGTGAATATGTTTTTAAAATTGAAATCCCCTCTAATCCCTGTATTATCTGATTGTAGAAATAGGCGTTCTACATTCAAATCATTTAATACCCCATTCACATTCGCAGAAAAATTCACCAATTTTTCTGAACCGAATTGGTCATACAACATATTAATCTCATCCAATGCAACTGAAGAATCGATGAAATCTGCATTTAAATTTACCTTGTCTATAAATTGTGCGAGGTCTTCCCTTTTATAATTAAATACCAGATTGCCAACTATATTAGATTTAGGAGTTTGGATTTGCAGGGAATCAAATCGCATTTGTTGCTTGGTGTATTTAAAACTTGCAGCTAGTTTTTTAACATCGATACCCAAAGCACTTTTTAGTGATAAGTTTTCAATAACGGTAGTAACTTCTGGTCCTAAAATTTGAAAATCACTGGCATCTATGTTAAGGTTCCTGAAATTTAATCCCTCAACTTTTTCCTTATTCATATTTGTTAACCGGAACGTACTATTTTCTATTTGCACATCTGATGAAGAAAAATAGAAAGGCGGAGTGTTTGGGTCACGGGGTTTTTTGTCATCTAACTTGTCTACAAAAACACCGAGATTATTGTCGTTTTCTCCTTTATAAGTTTTAAGATTAAAGAGTAGTCCTTCTATATCTATATCCCCAAACTGCAATTTCCCATTTATAAGATTTCGTACGCTTAAAATGGAAGTGGATAGCTCCCGAATGTAAATTAGAGTGTCCTGCTTGTAATCTTCCACATAAACATTCTTTAAAGCGGTATCCCACGAAATCAGAGAAATTCTAAGTCGGTCAATATTAATATTGGTGCCAAACTCATTGTTTAAAGTCTCAGTAGCATAACGCGCGAGCCTGGTCTGAACAGCCGGTAAAGAAAGAATTATAGTGCCCAAAACGCAAGTCATCAGCAAGACTAAAAGCGTTCTAACGAGTATTTTTCTCAGTTTTTTGATAGGGCTATTATGTTTTACCTTTGTACTACCAATTTTTGTTCCAAAGCATGAGTTATAAACAAAATATATATATTCTGGCTATAGAATCATCTTGTGATGATACATCAGCGGCTGTTATGCACAACGACAAGATGCTTAGTAACGTGGTAGCCACGCAAAAAATTCATGAGGCATACGGAGGTGTTGTTCCGGAACTTGCATCAAGAGCACACCAGCAAAATATTGTTCCGGTAGTACACCAAGCGTTAGCCAAGGCAAATATCGACAAAAAACTAGTATCAGCCATAGCATTTACCCGCGGACCTGGACTATTAGGTTCTTTACTAGTGGGGACTTCATTTGCCAAATCACTTTCATTGGGTCTCAAGGTGCCATTAATAGAGGTTAATCATATGCAGGCACACATTTTAGCGCATTTTATAAAAGAAGAAGATAAAAAAGTGCCCCCCTTTCCATTTTTAGCTTTAACCATTAGTGGCGGACACACTCAGATAGTTTTGGTCAATAATTATTTTGATATGGAAATCCTTGGAGAGACCCTAGATGATGCCGTTGGAGAGGCATTTGATAAGAGTGCAAAAATTCTTGGCTTACCTTATCCCGGGGGACCATTAATTGACAAGTACGCCGCAAAAGGAGATCCTGCGGCTTTTCCTTTTCCAAAACCAAAAGTAAAAGACTTAAACTTTAGTTTTAGTGGTTTAAAAACCAGCATCTTATACTTTATTCAAAGAGAAACTCGTAAAAATCCAAATTTCGTTGAACAGAATTTGAATGACATATGTGCCTCGATTCAAAGTACAATTATTCGTATTTTGATGGACAAACTAAAAAAGGCTGCCGAACAAACCGGGATAAAAGAAATAGCGATAGCAGGTGGTGTTTCTGCTAATTCTGGAATAAGAAAGGCGTTACAAGAAAGTGAAGTTAAATACGGATGGAGTACATATATTCCAAAATTTGAATACTGTACTGATAATGCGGCAATGATTGGTATTGTTGGCTATTTAAAGTATATTGACGGGGTCTTTAGCGATGAACGTATTGCTGCAAAAGCCAGATATGTTATTTGATTATATCTCAATTAGAAATGGTTTTTTTGAAGAGGCGAAACGGATTTGGCAATGATTAGAACATGCCAAAAGTAAATTAAACATCAAATAACTAATTTTTTCTTTTTATAACTATGCAACTTTTCTATAATCCCTCACTTGATAGTAGCGCCAATCAGTTCTCTTTTGATAAAGAAGAAAGTAAACATATTGTAAAAGTCTTACGTAAAAAAGAAGGAGACGAACTTTATATCACCAATGGCAGAGGGGTGTTATTTACCGCAAAAATTCTAGCTGCAGATATGAATATGTGCAAAGCAGCCATTATTTCAACACAAAAGAGAAATCCTAAAATGTTCCGGCTCCACCTGGCCGTTGCTCCTACAAAAAGCGCTGAGCGTTATGAATGGTTTCTTGAAAAAGCGACAGAAATTGGGGTTCATGAAATTACACCAATCCTCTGCGATCATTCTGAACGCAAAACACTTAAAATGGAGAGGCTGCAAAAAGTAATTCAGTCGGCCATGAAACAATCACTTCGGACCTACCTGCCTAAAATAAATAATCCTGTTTCATACACAGAATTTCTCTCTCAGGACCATAAGGAACTCTTGTTTATTGCCCATTGCCAAGAGGAAGAAAAACTGGATCTAAAACGTTGCATAGCTGCTGATAAGGATGTAACTATTTTAATAGGTCCCGAAGGAGATTTTTCTCATAAGGAAATTAAAGAGGCTTCTGAAAACAATTTTTTGCCAATTTCCTTAGGTGAAGCCCGCTTAAGAACTGAAACGGCTGCCATAGTAGCTTGTACCGCGGTTGCATTCATAAATAGCGGGTCATAAAATTCAAAAAGTCTTTAATTAAAAAAGTCTGGGATTAGACTTTACCGGGAATTTGCGGACTGAATATTGAATTGATTAAGATGTAATAAATTTTTGGAAAGCACTTTTTTAATAGTGATTTAATTATCTTTAGGCCTATAAGAACCGAATCTTTTCTATGAAAATACTTCCCCTATTTTTTACAATTTTGTGCAACCTCATTGTTAATTCACAGGAAATCGCAATTCTAAAATACAATGGCGGTGGCGACTGGTATGCCAATCCAACGGCATTGCCGAACCTTATCAGATTTTGCAACGAAAATATAGATACAGAAATTGAGCAAAGACCTCAAACCGTGGAGGTGGGCAATCCAGAAATTTTTCAGTATCCCTTTTTACATATGACAGGTCATGGCAACGTTTTCTTTTCGCAGGATGAAGCTGATAATTTAAGAACCTATCTTCTTTCCGGGGGATTTGTGCATATTGACGATAATTACGGAATGGAGCCCTATTTGCGAAAAGAACTAAACAAAGTTTTTCCCGACAAAGAGCTCGTCGAGATTGGCGCAGACCATGCAATTTTTACAACGCAGTATGAATTTCCTAAAGGCTTACCAAAAATTCATGAGCATGATGGCAA
>CBDTVT010000170.1:0-5764 GCA_965364275.1 uncultured Eudoraea sp.
CTGGGGTTTCAGGGGTTCTTTGTTTATAGACTTAACGGTCTGTTTAACCCTAAAACCCAAATCTAATGGATAAGAATTTAAAACGCATGGCTACCATGCACCGGATGCAAGTTGCTGGATTAGAGTTGTTTTATAAGAATGGCTATTATAATACCAGTATAGATGATATTTTAAAGTCCCTTTCTCTTTCTAAAGGAGCCTTTTACTATCATTTTCAATCTAAAGAAGATTTTTTCGTAAGTATTGTTCAAAACTTAATTGTTCGTAAAGTATATAGTATGCTTATTGAACCAATAGAAGGTAAGGAAAACCCCTTCCATGTTATTGAAAATTGTTTTGAAAATGCTTTAGAAACAGCAGAACATAATGATATGGACTATGGTTTTATACTGAGTAATTTTATTTCAGAATTTAACCGAAGAAATACTGTTATTTCTAATTACTTAATGGATATTTATAAAGTTTGGGAAGTTAATTTAATCTCCATACTTCAAAAAGGAAAGTCCGATGGTTTTGTTGATAGGCATGTAGACAGCGAAGGTGTTGCAACATATTTAATTTCCTCATACATGGGCGTAAGAACTTTAATGGTACAGGGTAATTGTAGAAATTTGCGATACAAATACATGCAACAATTGAGGCACTATTTTAATTCATTAACTGAAAAGGAAACTGTATAATAAAAAACTACTTGGCCTCAAGTAAGGCGGAAATCCGGTTAATAATAGTTTCAGGTACTATTGTAGACATGACATTGTCATATCCCTCAGGCATATTGTTTCCATAAATGGAAGTTGGAATTAGTGGATATTTTGTTCTGTCTGAGAGAAGACTGTTTTCAGGTTCCTGACGAAAAGGAGAAAAACCGGCATAAGGATGTGTAACGCCCCATAAGGTAAGGGTAGGCACATTAAATATTGCAGCCAAATGCCCATTCCCGCTATCCATAGATACCATAAGGTCCAAATTGGAGATTAAAGCCAATTCGTCCTCGAAAGATAGGATGTCTATAGTGTTTATGCAATTTTGACACGAACCTGACCATTGTTGCAGCTGTTTCTTTTCCAGCTTCCCACCCCCAAAAAGAATAAGTTTATACTTATTGGTATCATTTAGTGATATAATAATTTTTTGCATGAGGCCAAAAGGATAGGTTTTACCAGGGTAAGCAGCAAAAGGAGCGATGCCTAACCACTTTAGGTTATCTGGTCCTACCAATTCAAGTACTCTTTCAGGTAATACTCTTTTTGATAGAGCTCTTGCACTTTCGAAATTTATTGGGAATCCAAGTTTATAAAAAACATCCGCATAGCGTTGGAAAGTAGTTTTTAAAGGCTTGAAGACCTTATTTTTATAGGCCGTCAATGCCCTTTTCTCTTTTCTGCCCTTATCAATCTGTATAACAGGTATGTTAGTCGACATAAAGAACCCCTTCAAAATAGAACTTCTTAACACATTGTGAAGATCGGCCACGGCGTCAATTTCCAGTGTCTTTAATTCCGTAAATAATCTCCACAAGCCCGGAATTCCTTTATGATTACCATCAACGTCCGCCTCATAGACATGAACATTTGATAATGTGCTAAACATAGGGCTAAAAAAGGCTCTCGTAAGTACCGTAATTTTTAAATCGGGATATTGTGCGGCAAGTGCACTTATAACAGGGACCGTCATTGCCACATCGCCCATGGCCGACAAACGAATAACTAAAAGGTGTTTATATTTATTTTTGCCCACGCAAAACCGGATTTAACTCCTCATCATTGTACATTTTCATTTGCTTGTAGGTCTTCATAAAAATAACACCTTGTTCAATATCAGTCAGTAATTGATCTATTGCCGAAGATAAGTCCTCTTTTTGCTCAAGAAGCACCTTTAACTTTTGACCACATTTTTTAAGGTGTTCCTCAGATGCACCAATTCGTGTGGCCTCTTCTTGCATGTGATAGATTTTTAATGCCAATATTGAAAGGCGATCAATAGCCCAGGCCGGGCTTTCGGTATTAATTCTGGCATTCGGAACTGTTTGTACCGACTGGTATTTATTTAAAAAATAACTATCAATATATTCCACTAAATCTGTTCTGTCCTGATTGCTGGCATCTATTTTTCGTTTTAATTTCAATGCTTTTACAGGATCTATTTTGGGGTCTCTGATAATATCCTCATAATGCCATTGAACCGTGTCAATCCAATTTTTTCTATATAGAAGATGGTCAATATCCGCTTCAGGATATGGGTTATTAAATGGCTGATTAACATCATCCTTTATGTGATAATTCTTAATACTTTCTTCAAATATCCTAAAGGCTGAATTACTGAACATAGTGGCTTAAATTTGATACAAATATACCCATTATTTCAGAATCATTTCTGTCAATAATACTATAAAGGGGGTTACTAAAGAAACTATAAGAACTATTTCCTTTAGAGTAGCTCTTTTAATTAATTCCACATATTTCGCTAGAAAAATAGCTCCCGGAAAAAAGGTAATTAACACCGGATAGGTTTCATTTGTTGTTTTTAGAAAGGTAACTATCAAACCAAGGGCAAGTGAGATGGCGATAAGACGCATAGTTATTATTTTACCAACACCTAATTTGCCCATTTTAACAAAAGCCAAAGTCGCGGTTATAATAGTTATTATCGCATAAATTGCAAGTTTGGTGCTATTCATCCAATAAGCCATTATGTCAACCTTGAAGGAAAATCGATAATGATTCTTCAAAAAGTCCAGATTATCAGTTATTATCAGAAAACACAACACGATAATTCCTATAGCCAAAATGCCTGTTAGAGGAACTAACCAATTCTTAATATTCTTGGGCTCATAGAAATAAATAGCAATGCAGACCAAAATGAGGTATATAATTGCCCAATCGTAAAAAAGGCTTGCAATAAGGGTCCAGATTGTAGCATCAAATACCTTGAGTTTAATATTCTTCAAAGATTTTAGACTAATTAGCCTTCTTATTGCCAATAGGAGGAAGAAACTACAAAACACAACATTATCATCAAGTAAAACTTCAGGAAAAACAACAATTAACAAAGTATAATAAAGAATGGCAAATGAATTTGTTGCTGTAATTTGATTTCGTTTTACAATAAAATCAACTATAAAAACACTAAATAACAGAACACCCAGGACAACAAATTTAACCACCAATTGTTCTGGTTCATAGTGGTTTTCGTATAGCACAAAATGGACAAACCAATAGAATAAGAACAAAAAACCAAGAAGAATAATAAAGTTTATCGGTTTTGTTTTTCCAAAAATGCCTGAAATCATCCTGGGTTTTTATATTTTTGTAATGTAAATATAACCAAGATGAGAGCATTTTTTGAGGGCATAGAAGATTTATTCGTAAATGGACTTTTCTGGCCTTATGATTTTTTTCGATTTATTTCCAACTGGTGGACTTCCAATGCTGTAAACTGGATCTTTGTAATACTGGGAGCCACAGCAATGATATACTGGCTGATACAACTGAAAAAGTTTGACGATAGCGGAGAAGAGGATAAAAGTATTACTTCCCATTCATACTTATAAAAACCAATTTTAGGGTTTATTTGATTGCGTTAATAAAATCATGAACCCTGATAAGGTTGATTTTTAAAGATCAAATCCAAGATCTTTCCTGTAGTACATATTATCAAAGTGAATTTTATCAATATTTTGATAAGATTTTCTAAGTCCCTCCCTAAAATCTCTCCCAAAGGAAGTAATAGCGATAACCCGGCCGCCATTAGTCAGGGTTTTTTGCTCCTTTAGTAGGGTTCCTGCATGGAAAACAATAGACTCATCTACTTGGTCTATGCCTCTAATTTCTATCCCCTTCTTATAAGCCTGCGGGTAACCTCCGGAAACCAACATGACAGTGGCAGCGGTTCTTTCATCAATTTCCAGTTCAATGGAATTCAGTTTGCCATTGGCCACTGCATTAAACAATTCTACGAGATCGTTTTTAATTCTTGGAATTACAACTTCAGTCTCGGGATCTCCAAGTCGCACATTATACTCAATAACATAAGGATCATCTCCTACTTTTATTAAACCAATAAAAATAAATCCTTTATATGGCAGTTCGTCACTATGTAAACCTTTTATGGTTGGTTTGATAATTCGTTTATGTACTTTTTCTAAGAATTCCTCGGAAACAAAAGGAACGGGTGAAATGGCTCCCATGCCTCCTGTATTCAATCCTGTATCTCCCTCTCCAATGCGCTTATAATCCTTTGCCATTGGTAAAATTTTATAATTTTCACCATCAGTTAAGACAAAACAACTAAGTTCTATTCCGGATAAAAACTCTTCTATTACTACGACTGAGCTTGCTGCGCCAAACTTTGCTCTTATAAGCATATCCCCGAGCTCGTTTTTAGCCTCATCCAGGTCATGAAGTATTAGGACGCCCTTACCGGCAGCCAGGCCATCGGCTTTAAGAACATAGGGTGGTTTTAGAGATTCCAAAAATAGGAGTCCTTCTTCAAAGTTATCAGAGGTAAAACTCTTGTAAGAAGCCGTTGGAATATTATGCTTCATCATAAATTTCTTGGCATACTCCTTACTTCCTTCCAGGGTAGCCGCCATTTTTCTTGGACCAATAACAGAAATGTGCTTTAGAGAAGCGTCCTGAAGAAAAAAATCATGTATTCCGTTCACTAAAGGATCCTCGGGGCCCACAACAACCATGTCTATACTCTCCTTTTGTACAAGTTTCTTTATTGCTTCAAAATCATTCACATCTATTGGAATATTACGGGCTATGCCCGCAGTTCCAGCATTTCCCGGAGCGACAAACAATTTATCTAATTTGGGGCTTTGCCTAAGTTTCCAGGCAAGGGTGTGCTCCCTGCCGCCTGCGCCAATGATAAGTATATTCATGAGTTAAAAGTATAGCTAAAGTAAATGTGTGGCATATAAACGTTCATATTAATTATGAAAATTCGCGATGTTCCTTATTTTTTAATTCTTCGGGAGATAAAGAACTAAAATATTCATATACACGTTTTAGCCCTTCTGATCTCTCCACTTTAGGTTCCCAGTTTAAAATTTCCCTGGCACGGGTAATATCTGGTTGTCGCTGCGTAGGATCATCTTTAGGTAGTGGTTTATGAATTATTTTTTGAGTTGTCCCCGTAAGTTTGATGATTTCCTCGGCAAATTCGTTTATGGTCGTTTCATGCGGATTTCCAATATTGATAGGGTCTGTATAATCACTCATTAGTAACCTATAGATCCCCTCAACCTGATCATCTATATAGGTAAAGGAACGGGTTTGTTTGCCATCTCCAAAAACAGTAAGATCCTCACCACGTAGGGCCTGTCCCATAAAGGCAGGGACCACACGGCCGTCGTTCAATCGCATTCTTGAGCCATAGGTGTTAAATATCCTAACAATCCGTGTATCGACACCGTGAAAACGATGGTAGGCCATAGTAATGGATTCCATAAAACGTTTTGCCTCATCGTAAACACCTCTCGGACCAACGGGACTAACATTGCCATAATAATCCTCATTTTGTGGATGTACCAATGGATCTCCATATACTTCAGAAGTAGAGGCAACAAGAATAGTTGCGTTCTTTTCTTTAGCCAACCCAAGAAGATTAAGGGTTCCCAATGAACCTACTTTTAGTGTTTCAATCGGGATTTTCAGGTAGTCTATTGGGCTTGCTGGTGAAGCAAAGTGCAAAATATAATCTAATTTGCCAGGAATATGAACAAAGGTAGTTACATCATGATGGTAAAACTCAAACTGTT
>CBDTVT010000171.1:0-5747 GCA_965364275.1 uncultured Eudoraea sp.
AAAACCCGGTTTTATTCCTACATTTACACATGCGATATACTATCTTATTAATCACTTTAATTATAATTCAATCCTGCCAGCAGCCTGTTAATAGGCCTGATTTTACTGAGGTAAGAGTTGAAGTACTTTATGAGGATTCCTTAAGTATAAGAGCAATTGAACTAATGGGTGGTAGTTTAGGCTTTGCAGCCAATAAAGGTGTTTTTGGTACAATTGATCTGCAGACCAAAACAGTTAGGACCAACAGCCAAAAATACGATAGTATTTTTCCCGAATTCAGGGCAATAACACATACATCAACCGATTTTTTTATGCTCTCAGTTTCAAATCCCGCTCTGTTATATAAAACAGGAGATAAGGGAAGTATGGAATTGGTTTACGCAGAAGAAGGGGAGAATGTTTTTTATGATGCCATGACTTTTTGGAATGATAAAGAAGGCATAGCTATAGGGGATAATGTTGGAGGTTGTCTTTCTATAATTATAACCAGAGACGGTGGATACAGCTGGGCCAAACTCTCTTGTGACCAATTACCTGAAGCGCTTGAAGGAGAGGGTGCTTTTGCTGCCAGTAATACGAATATTGTCCTTCGGGGAAATAAAGGCTGGATAGGAACAACCAAAGGGCGTGTGTTTTATACAGATAACAAAGGGTTATCATGGAGCGCAGTACAAACCCCCATCCTCAGAGATAAACCCACTCAGGGTATTTATTCGATGGATTTTTACGATAGCTCGTTGGGAATTGCCTTTGGAGGAGATTATACAGATCCTGATAAACGTTCAGCTAATAAGGCGATCAGCCGTGATGGAGGTAAAAGCTGGCAACTACTTGCTAACAACCAAGAACCCGGCTACAAGAGTTGCATCCAATTTGTTCCTAATTCTGAAGGCAAAGAGATTGTGGCTATAGGGTTTACGGGAATTTCATATTCCAATGATATGGGAATGAATTGGAGGGCTCTTTCAAACGAAGGGTTCTACACCATACGATTCCAGAATGACTCAGTGGCATATGCCGCAGGAAGAAATCGTATTGCCAAACTTACTTTTAAATAAAAAGGGAAGTTTGAGTACTTCCCTTTTTAATCACCAACAACCTAACCACATATTGTGGTAACCAAATCAAAACCAAACGAACTATACACTAACTACTATATATTTCCGTCCTTTTTTCTTATAAAAAACTCCATTATATGTATAATACTTCTTGCCACCATAAACAACCACTTTATTTCCTAAAGGAAGTTTTTTCACTCTAACTCCAACAGGAGCTGCGCATACAGCGTATTTTCTTCCTTTTGCTTTGTACCAGACACCTTTGGAAAAATGAAAATTCACTCCTTTGTGCACAACAAGTCTGGGTTGGTATAATGTTGTAACAACCGTACCATATTTAGGATATACCTTTACGGTGCGCTGAGCACTTACTGATGAAGTTGCACCAACTAATAAAATAATGATTACTAAAAGTTTTAAACCTTTCATAACTTCTTTTTTTATTGATTATATAGCTAGGACTTTGAATTAAAGTAAAGGTTTAATTAAGACTTATTTTTTTTGATAAACCTTTAGTTGAAGTTTGAAATGAAATGGCTTCATTCTTTTATTTAATAAACAAAAAAGGAAACCAAAAGGTTTCCTCTATAATTCAATTAGCTCCATTAATTTATCCTCCTCCTTGTCGCCTTTGCTGAATTTGTTTTAACAGTCGTTTCTTAAAATCTTCTTCGGCCTTAATTAAAAGAAAAGTTTTCTTAGGTGAAATAACCTCCCGAATATTTGATATGAATATTATATTAAGCTCTTGTTTATCTTGCTCAAGCCCAATAAGTTGATCTAAGATTTTACTGGCCTCATTCTCGCTTAAGTTCTCAAAATCGGCCATTTTACTTCTTATTTCAACACGTTCTTTTCTGCGAATTTGAGCCAGCGCTTCCTCATGCTCATTGTAAACGGGCCAAAACATTGTAGCCTCCTTACTTGTAATACCTACCCTTTCTGTGATAAATGCAACCTTCAGGGATTTAATTCTGTCCATTCCGGGCCTGCCTTGTCCCAACACGCTTACAACTGTTAAAAACAGCATTATAAACACCCATATTTTGCTGAAATTATTCATCGATTTCTAAATTTAATTCATCAATGTTATCCTCAAGGTAATCTATGATGTTTTCATCATCCAGTTCACTATTCAGAATATCATTTACATCCAATTCTTCTGTTAGTAGTACCTCCGCCAGTTCGTAACTGCTTAATCCCAATTCGTTTTCTTCGAGGTAAATTTCAATGTCCGTTCTTGCCAGATCATCAAAAGTAAAACTACTTTTATCCCTCCATTGAATACTAAATACTAATAACAAAATTGCGGCTACGGAGGCTGCTGCATAAAAGTATTTCCTATAGGATTTGAGACTTATTACTTTTGATTCCTTTTTAGTTATTTTCTCTAGTACTTCTTTATTCAAATTATCAAAATAGCCTTCAGGAACTTTAAATCCATCCTTATTAGGAAGACTTGAAGCTTCTTTGGATATTTTGTTCAAAAGATCATCCGTAAAGCCTTCAAAGTACCCCTTCGGGGTCTTAAATCCACTATTTTTTCTTTTTTCACCCATCCTTATGGTTTGACTCTCAATGTCATAAAAGGTTTAATTTTCACAGGTCCTATATCATTTTATCTATTTATTCTCAATTTACTTAATACCTAAATATATTGAATAAACATAACTTTAATTATTCTTCCTTTAAACTGGCTTCAATTTTTTTAACCGCTAAGTGATAGGAAGCTTTTAAACCACCTACCGAGGTTTCTAATATCTCTGATATTTCCGCGTACTTTAATTCTTCAAAATACTTCATATTAAAAACCAATTTCTGTTTTTCCGGTAACAGAGCAATAGCCTTTTGTAACTTCATTTGTATTTCATCACCTTCAAAGTAAACATCTGCCTGTAAATTATTAGCCAATCTTTCCTGTAGTTCGTCATTGCTGACCCCTAATTTTTTGGACTTTACCTTAAGGAATGAAAGCGCTTCATTAGTACCAATCCTGTACATCCAGGAATATAACTTACTATCTCCTTTAAAGTTATCAATATTTCTAAAGACCTTAATAAAAGTATTTTGTAATACATCATCTGTGTCGTCATGATTGAGTACAATTCGCCTAATATGCCAGTAAAGCCGTTCTTTGTAAGTGTTAATTAGCACCTCAAAGGCCTTGGCCTGGGTATTCTTCCGCTTTAAATTTTCTATTAAGGTTTCTTCGGCGATCAAAGCAAATACTTATTTATTTAAGACTGCGTTGAATTTAAAAGGTTTAATTACATTTTAAATTTAAATTACACCCAGGGTTTGCATATCTACCAAGTTTTTATACATACCACTTGATTTTAGCAGTTCTTTATGGGACCCCTGTTCTACAATTTTGCCTTTCTGTAACACAACAATTGTATCCGCATTTTGTATGGTGGATAATCTGTGGGCGATAACAATAGAGGTGCGGTTACGCATCATTTTTTCGAGTGCATCTTGTACTAGCCTTTCGCTTTCGGTATCCAGGGCAGAAGTGGCCTCATCCATTATCATAACCGGAGGGTTCTTTAAAACTGCTCTTGCAATTGAAAGACGTTGTTTCTGCCCCCCACTTAGCTTATTACCACTATCACCTATACCAGTGTCATAGCCTTGTGGCAATTCCATTATAAAGTCGTGAGCGTTGGCAATTTTAGCGGCAGCCTTAATTTCTTCAATTGTGGCATTCTCCTTTCCAAGCCCTATATTATTCTTTACTGAATCATTAAAGAGAATAGAGTCTTGTGTGACTAGCCCAATCAGATCTCTTAGTGATTTTTTAGTGAGGTCCTTAATATTCGTATTATCTATTTTTATTTCACCTTCATTGATATCATAAAATCTGGTAACCAGGTTAGCAATTGTACTTTTACCACTACCGGACTGGCCCACCAAAGCGACTGTATTACCTTTTGGGACATAAAGATTAAAATTAGACAAAACGTATTCATTTTCGTATTTGAAAGCAATATTTTCTAATGTTATCCCGGTATTAAAATCAGTTTTTACAATAGCATCTTTCTTTTCAGCGATGGGGTTTTTTGTTTCTAAAATTTCTAAAACTCGCTCGGCAGCGGCATTGCCTTTTTTGACCCCGTATAAAGCTTTGCTAATCTGTTTGGCGGGAGTAAGTATATTATATGCCAATCCCATATATGCTATAAATTCGGAAGCGCCCAGAGTTTTATCTATAAGTACCATTTTTCCTCCAAACCATAAAAGGACTCCAATTACAAGTATGCCCAAAAATTCACCGGTAGGGGATGCGAGATTTTGTCTGTTGAGTAATTTGTTAGAAAATTCAAAAAAACGTTCTGTAGAACTTTTAAACGTCCCGTAGAATTTAGATTCTGCGTTAAATGCTTTTATAACCCTTAGTCCGCCTAAAGTTTCTTCAATAATAGAAAGGAATTCACCTTGTTCTTTTTGCACACTATCTGAACTCTTTTTTAGGGATTTTCCTATTCGGGAAATTATCATACCAGCAATTGGAATAAAAATAAAGACAAAGAGGGTAAGCTTAACGCTTATTAAAAACATGATGCTTATTGTGAAAAGTATCGTAAGTGGTTCTCTAACAATCAACTCCAGGATAGATAGAAATGAATATTGAATTTCAAGAACATCAGACGAAATTCGTGCCATAACATCGCCTTTTCTTTTCTCTGAATAATAAGATAGGGGTAGGTCCACAATTTTTTGGTACATGCTGTTTCTTAAGTCTTTCAGGACTCCATTCCTTAAAAATGTAATGAAATACATGGCCATATAATTAAATAGATTCTTTAGGAGAAAGAGTATAAGCACCAAACCAATGACCAAAACCAAGCCCTTCATTTCATCGTCGCCCGAATAAGCAGTAACTCTATAATTTATATACTCCTGTAAAAAGTCCTTTAAGTTTCCAAATCCACTATATGCAGGTGCCTGATACACTTTTTCGGTTTTATCGAAAAGTACATCCAACATAGGAATCAGGGCAGCAAAGGAAAGCGCACTAAAAAGCGCATATAGAATATTAAAAAAAATATTTAAGAATCCGTACCTGCGATACGGGATGGCAAAACGCAGGATTTTTTTAAAATATTCCATTAATGAAGCTTCAGTTCTGTAAGAATCTTTTCTATGCGTGCATCCAGTTCCTTATCTACTTTTTTAAAGTTTTCCGCCGAATCCAGTCTGGTATTTATGCTAAAATAAAATTTAATTTTTGGTTCTGTTCCACTGGGCCTTGCTGCCATTCTGGTTCCATCTTCGGTGGTATAGATTAAGACGTTAGATTTCGGTATATCAATTTGTTTTACTTCACCGGTTAAGAGGTTCTTAGAAGTAGAAGTGTTATAGTCATCAACGATAACCACATTTGCGCCTCCTATGGATTTTACCGGATTCTCTTTAAAGTCAATCATCATTTGGCTTATCTCTTCTGCACCGCTCATTCCTTTTTTGGTTATTGATATCAACTTTTCTTTATAGAAACCATAATTAACATAACAATCAATTAGCTGTTTATAAAAAGAGCTGCCATTAGCTTTAGCATCCGAAGCTATTTCACAGGCCAGTAAGGTGGCTGTAACCGCGTCCTTATCTCTTACAAAATCGCCAACCATATATCCAAAACTCTCTTCACCACCACCTATAAAATATTGTTCGGGAAAATCTTTGATCATC
>CBDTVT010000172.1:0-5742 GCA_965364275.1 uncultured Eudoraea sp.
CTATATATTAAAGGTTGACCCTAAAAAACGAATTTTATTCAATCCTAAGGAATCAGTTGATTTTCAAGGAAATACAGGACCCTTTATTCAATATGCCTATGCCAGGATTCAATCTATTCTTCGGAAAGCAAACCTAAGCGTTAGCGATCTTTTACATAAACAAAGCCAGAGTATTGAGCTACATCCGAAAGAAAAGGAATTAATAAAACTGTTAGAAATCTACCCTGAAACTGTAAAACTTGCCGCTGAAAATTACAGCCCGGCCTTAATTGCAAACTATACTTACGATCTGGTAAAGGAATTCAATTCATTTTATCAACAGGTCTCGATATTAGGTGAATCGGAGGAAGGGATAAGGGTATTTAGAGTACAGCTTGCAAAGAAAGTAGGAGAAGTGATTAAATCTGCTTTTCAGCTGCTTGGTATAGAAGTTCCTGTAAGAATGTGAACCACCTAAACTATTGGGGTATTTTCTGGTAATTATAAAGCTCTTCTTGTATTTTTCAAAATTTTGATCCAAAAAGGCTAAAAAGATACACGAAAACTTAAATTGGGGGTGAATCCTAAGGAAACACTTTCAATGGTCACTATTTCATCCTGCTCGTTTAACCTGTAATAGGTATTCAATATGTTTTCCTTATTCAGAATATTTAAGATGGATGCGCCTGCTGTGGCCTTTACCCTTTTTGAAATATTAAAGTCGTAAATAGCGGAAGCATCAGCCCTTAAGTAATCCGGGAGTCTGCTACTGTTTGGCTCCTGATAATTTATTGAGACCGGGAAAGTAGTAAAATCAATTCCGTCTACACCTTCCTGGGGCTTTGTAAAAGGTTTACCCGTTCTGTAATTAATACCGATGCCAATTTTTAAATTTTCATAGGTATAGATGCTGGCAAAGGTCAGGGTATGGCGTATGTCCAGATTATTAGGAAAAACATTCGGAACGATATCCTCGAAGGTGTAATTATTTAAATTATAGGCATAGCTCAACCATGTACTGAAAAGTGCGTTTTTGTGATTTATCAAAAATTCCAACCCTTTCACATCGTACTTTCCAATTTCACCATTGAACTGATTTTGGTTCTGAAAACCCTGTGTTACCGTACTGATGCCATTTACTTCTTTATAATACCCTTCCAGGCCGATAAACCATTGTCCTTTATCAAAATTTATTCCCATAGAGCCTTGTTTACTTTTCACTATAGGCAAATTTGGATTTCCCGGAACCGTATCATTCTTGTTGTTGGATAACATCCAGCGCCTTTTTTCTATCCCCAGAAAATTCTGTTCCAAATCAATTATTTGATTTGTGGTCTGGTTTTTAAACTCCCCTTTTACTTCTAATTGAAGATTTGGGTAGAGCGAATAGCTTAGGTTTAAACGGGGTTCAACAATAAATTCATCAAAATATTTCACATTTACAATATAATTCAATCGGCCACCTCCTCTTGCAACTAATTTCTTGTTAGGTGATGCATAGGCAATTTCACTGTATAATGAATTTGTGCGAATTACGCCCTTGATGTTGCTCTCATAAGGTGGTTGGGTGACATTGGTAAAATTGGAGATACCAACTTCTGAAAATTGAAATCCATTGAGCCAGTTTAAAGTAGGGGTGAGTTCGTAATTCGTATTTAATTTTATCGAGGTTTCTATTACTTCATTTCTTTGATCAAGGATTTGTTGTCCATTGTTTATTCGGTTCTCAGAATCAAGATTATAGTTAGAATAATAAGCATTTAACTTTGTTGAGAACCTGTCTGTCCATTCACTTTCTAGATTTCCTCCAAAAGAAAGATTGGTTTGATTCAGATTGCTCTGGTCTGTTCTTGCAGAACTTACTGCCGTTTCCGTATAGTCAAGATTGTTGTTGATATTAATAAAGCTAAAGCGTGCCTTATGTTGATCGTTGATATCATATAATACTTTGGCTGTAAAATCATAGAAATAGAATGTTTCATCCTGGTTTATATCTGCATTATTGTTTTGGTTTGAAGCTACTCCGACCTCAGTATCCTGAAAGGCTCTTTTAAAAAACTCTTTATAGGTTGGAGTCTTGATAAAATCTGTAATAGAGCGTCTTGCAGAGAATTGCAGGGCTAATTTATTTGAGATTGGGATCTGACCAAAGAGGTCTCCGCTAATCATGTTTATTCCCGCTCCACCAAAGAAATTGCCCTCAATTTTATTTTTTGATTGCATATTAATGATTCCGCTTACTCCGTCTCCGTATTCGGCGCTGGTCCCATCTTTTATTATGGTTACATGTTCAGTCAAATAGGGGTTAAAGGCAGAAATTAATCCGAAAAAATGACCGGATTGATACATTTTAATATCATCCCAAAGAATAAGGTTTTGATCGTTTGTCCCTCCTCTTATATTAATATCTGATACGGTCTCATCTATACTTTTTATTCCGGGAAGGGCTTGCACGGTTTGAAGAACGTCGGGTTCTAAAAGTCCCGGAAGAATACCAAATTCTTCTGTATTAAGAGTAATGCTGCCATCAGTTTCTTTGGTAAGTCCTGTGGTCAAAAATTTATAAACCACAACTTCATCCAGCTGTTGGTAGTTTAAACTGAATAAAAGGGTGGTACAGGGATTTTTGCTTACCAGATCCTCGGCGGTTACATATTTTGGTTTATAACCTATATGTTTTATTCGAATGGAAGCTTTTCTTGGAATATTATCCAGAGAAAACCGGCCGTTCATGTCTGTTACCGTAGATAAACTACTGCCCAATACTTGTACTGACGCCCCTGAAGTGGTATTCTCACTGTAATTATCAAGGACAAATGCACATATATCTACTGTAGTGCTTTTGGAGAGCGTATAGTAGCGTTCATTTAGCTTCTTAATGATTAATTGGGTTTGATTCTGGATATCATTTAATATACCCTCAAGAGAACTATCTTCTGGAGTATCAATAAGTAAGGGTTGAAGGTCCTCATCAACATAAGAAAATTTTACATCAAAATCCTTCTCTAACTGCCGGATATAGGAAACCAGACTAATATTTTTTGGGAAGGTATCTACCTGTGCCCTGCCTGAAAAAAGGGCAAACAAAAGTATTAGGTATAAAAGTAGTATACTATTATGGCGCGTTTTCGGCATAGAATAGCACGTTGTTCCCCTCTAATTCATACTTTATCTGAGAAGGAGTACTAATACTCTGTAACGCCAAATTTATGTTTGTGTTGCTAAAAGAACCGGTAAATAATTGCTCAAGATTAACATTTTCAGTTTTAACCTCAATGTTGTATTGTCTTTCAAACTCATCCAGGACATAATTCAACGGTATACTTTTAAAAGTACTTTCATTACCCATCCAGGAAGGAGTAGTGTTTTCTGGCGACTCTGTTTTCACTACCTTACCGTTAATTGCTATAAAAGAATTCCCGGCAGGAAGTTTTGTTTCTTTACCATTAAAAATGACACTTACCAAGCCTTCATAACAGGTAACCTCAAAAAATCCTTTTCTATTTTCAACATTAAATTGAGTACCCAATACAGTAACTAAACCAGCATTGGTAGCAACTGTAAATTTTTGTCCTTTGGCAACCTTAAAGAAAGCTTCTCCTTGCAGAGAGATATTTCGTTCTTTATCCCAGTTCTTTTCACTATATGTTATCCTGGAATCGGCATTTAAGATAATCTCAGAATTATCCGGAAGCCTTACTTCATTGCGTTCCGCATATTGTGTAGAAACAGATTCATCTAAAGTTGATATATATAGGTAAGATGCTACAAAAATAACTGCTATGGCAGCTGCAACGCGCCATAACTTTCGCATAGGATTCATCTTGATTACTTTAACATCTTTTTGCAGTTGATTGTTTTTGAGATCATTCAAGGCCTTATCCACATTAAAATCCGGCGCTTCCAAAGTACCGCTTACCTGCATTAACTTCTCATAAGAAGCATACTCTGCAGATTTTTTAAATACTGCGAGTTCTTCCTCGGAGAGGTCATTATTCAGCCATTTTGCTAAGTAATTTTTTTGCATGATTTCTAACTTTATAACTTTAAAACAACTAATTCCAATAAAACCCTACCCTCAATGTTAAAAATAATTCTAAAACATCCGGAGTTTATTCCAGGGTATATGCCTGCTATATCCCTTCTATTTGATCTCTTAGTGCTTTTAAGGCCAGATGCATGCGTTTTTCAATAGCTTTCACACTTACACCCTCCATCTCGGCTATTTCCGCATATTTTTTACCATCAATCCTACTTAATAAAAAAGTGGTTCTCTGATTTTCAGGAAGACTATTTAAGGCTCGATCCAGCTTTTCTTTATACTCTTTTTCTTCCAACAAGAATTCCGGAGATTCGTAAGAGGTATTATTTGACCTGTGCGCATACTTTAAACGGACCTTTTCTGCTTTGATAACATTTAAATAAAGGTTATTTGCTATTGTATACACATAAGACTTTGCTTTTTCAGGACTTACTTTAGCACAATTCTCCCATAGTTTAACAAAAGCTTCCTGAACTACATCATACGCCTTCTCTTCGTTTCCAAATTTATAATATATATAGTTAAAAACCGTTTTGGAATTGGTTTTGAAGAGGTTACTGAACACTTCCTCCTCACATACGTTGTCCATAATTTTTAAAGTTCTTACAGTTGGTTCTGTTCCAAAGATATTTTAAAAAAAATTAAAAAAGGAGTAGGGTATTTTAAAATGTAATTGTTTTAAAGATGTACGAACAACAAAAAAATCCAAATCGTTATGAAAAAGTTTTTTAAGTATTCATTGCAAACCCTACTTCTTGTAATGGCATTTTCGTTTAATGCCTGTCAGGAAGCATTTGAAGAATTACCACAACCGGACGAACAGCAAACTATAAATGCAAGTTCCTCTACAGCTAAGCTTATTGAAGATACCGCTTCCAAAGACGGCTCCTTCGATAATATTGTAGATGAAGCAAGCTGTTTCGCTCTTGAATTTCCTTATACTGTTAAGGCAAATGGAGTTACGATTACCATTGAATCTGAAGAAGGCCTTTATTTAATTGAAGAAGTATTTGACCAATTAGATGGTGATGAAAATATTCTTGAGATTATTTTCCCAATAGTTATTACGCTTGCTGATTATACCGTTATGGAAATTGAGGGTATAGATCAGTTACGCAATTTGGCCAAAGAATGTATTGAAGGTGGACAGGATGATGACATAGAATGTATAGATTTTGTATACCCTATTACGATATACACTTTTGATCTCAATGAGGTTGAAACAGGTTCGGTTACTGTAGAGTCTGATAAAGATCTGAGAACATTTTTTGCCGGCCTGGACGACAATGACTTAATCGGGATTGACTTCCCGGTAGCCATGGAACTTTATGATGGTACGAAGATTGAAGTAAGGAGTAATGCTGAATTGGCCAATGCACTTGAAATGGCTAAAGAAGCATGTGATGAAGATGACGATAATAATTATAACGATGACGACTTTACTCAGGAGCGTTTGGAAAATCTATTGGTAGAATGTCCATGGTTGATTCATGAGGTTGTAAGAGATGAGGTAAATCAGACAGATCAGTACTTTGAATACTTAATGAATTTTACTGAAGATGGTGGTGTTACGGTTAAAGATAGAATGGGTAACAGTTTGATGGGAACCTGGAGTACACGGGTTACCGATAATGGAATACTTATTAAACTTGAGTTTGATGTATTGGTTGATTTTAACCTTGAATGGTTCGTATACGAACTAGGAGAAGGTAAGATTAAAC
>CBDTVT010000173.1:0-5718 GCA_965364275.1 uncultured Eudoraea sp.
GCAGGCAGTATTGGCAGTTGCCGCCAAGCTGCATGTCCGATGCGAGTTTATTCCTTACCAGCTCAATAATTTTCTCAACAGCCCTTCACAGTCAGACACCTGCTTCGGTCGATGAAGTTATGAGTGTGTTTCATGGTAAAAATATTTTAATAACTTATAAAATTGATAATACCGATTACAGTGTCAACGTAAATTATTGTGCCAACTATGAATTTAAAATGACTTCCACACAAACAACATCAAGTGAATTTGGAGGAGATCAAGTCTCAGTTGTAGAATATAGAGGAACATGGAGAATCACACCAGATAATGGATATAACTGTGTCCATTATGCTTATAACAATAACACTCGTCCAACATTTCTTGAAGCGGTCTATAAAGATCCTAATGGAGATATATATATAGATGGCAAAAAGATGACTGCTCTTGGTGCCGCAAATTGTTTTTGAATACTACTCTTGGACATTGCCTTAATTATTATCTAACTTAATTAGTTTAAAAGTTTCACCGTTAAGAAAATCATTTAATGATAATTTAGGAATTACATCCCAAACCATAACTGACTGATCTTTTGAACCCACAATCACCTTACTATTATCATGAAAAAATGCTACGGAAGTAATTGCATTGGTGTGCCCAATAATTTCCTGAACCTTGTTGCCATTTAAATCCCATATAATAGCCGTTTTATCATCGGACCCAGTAATAATAAAATTTCCATCTGGAGAAAAATTTACCGAATTTAACCGTTCTGAAAGACCTATTAATGGAATACTTTCAGTATCGTTTAGGTTCCATAAATTAGCCTTTCGATCATGTGACCCTGTGACCATTTTTTTTCCGTCTGGGGCGAAGGCAACTGAAACCACATAATTTGAATGGCCTTTATATTCTTTAATTATTTTAGCTTGAGTGGCCTCCATGTTAAGTAGTACAATCTCATATTTGGTAGCCACGGCAACTATTTTTTCATTATCAAGAGGTGAAAAGGCGACAGCATTTACTGAATTAGGTAACTTAATCTGAGATAGTATTTCTCCTTTTAAGTTTTTCAAGAATACTTCTCCACTTCTTGTGGTGCTCACAATATACTTCCCGTTTGGTGAAAAGGCAAAAGCTTTTATGTGCCCAGCTCCTGCGAAAATTGTAGAGTCTATAATTTTATTTTTGTCTATAGTCCATAAACGCGTTTTCAAGTCCTTCCCAACTGTAATGACGTGTGAACCATCAGGAGAAAGTGCCACAGAGCTCTTTTCGAATTTTTCTGAATATCCAGGGAAATCTCTAATCTTTTGGTTTTGTGAACCCCAAAGCGTAGCATCTCCATTATCAAAACCTGTTAATATCATATTGTTTTTTGAGGAATTAAAAACTATCCTAACGGGTTTATCCAAAGGAAAGTAATTACCAGAAACACCATTTTTTAAATGCCACAAGCGGGTAGTACCATCTTTCGAGGAAGTTAATATGGATTTCCCGTCGTTAGTAAATTCCACAGATATTACAGGTTTGTCATGACCTACAAACTCCTGAATTATGTCTCCTTGACGATTCCATAAAATTACCCGATTATCTTTTGCAGCAGTAATTATTTGCGCATTATTTGGGGTAAAAGTGACAAAATTAACTAATCCTCTATGCCCTAAAAACTCAGTTATTTTATTACCTTTTAAATCCCAAAGTGTAGCTTTTTTTTCTGTTGCAGATGCGGTAATTATTTGTACTCCGTCTGTTGAAAATACTGCGGTATTAAGGCGACCCATTTGACTAAATACATTTGGATGAATGTTACTATTTAACAATGGTTCTCCTTGAGAATCAAATAACTCGTGACCTTCGGATCCACTAACAAAAAGTTTACCTTCTTGAGAGTCTAATATCATAAAAGTTACTGCATCAATTTTAGGGAAAATTGTTTTGATCAATTCTTTATCCATAGAATACATCAATACCGGTCCCTTTCGAGCCACGTTCATAATTATCCTATCTTTCTTTGGAAATATAATTACATTTCGATCATCAGAAGTTTCTTGAGCGGGAAAACTCACCAATTTATTCTCGTTTACATACCATAGTAAACTATTAGGTTCTTTATCACAGCAAATTAACAATTGAGAGCCATCTTTAGAATAAGAAGCATATCTAAAAGGAGCATCTAAATCGAATTCTTTTTGCAGCTCCCCTTTTTCATTAACTAACAGGTAATTAAAATTATTGACAAGACTATCTCCTTTAATTAAAATTTTAGTTCCATCTGAGGATATTGCCTTTATTAGAGGATCTCCAGTTTTTATAAATATTTCCTTACCGTCTGACAATATTTTCTTTATCAAGGTATCTCTTGGGCTAGAAATTATAGTATATAAAGAGTGCTCCTGATAAATTTTTTCGGCTGTATTTCTAAAATTGTCCTGCTCTGAAGTTTTATAGAAAAAGTTGTCACTTCTTTGCAGGGCTTCGGCAGCGTTTAACAGAGCCTTGGTTGGATCCTTAATTTCCAAAGCCCGGGCTTCATTATGTAAATTACGTGTTTTGGTGTTGTGGTTTGTAACAGCAGTAATAATTATTCCACTAAAAATAATTAACATCAATAAGCCCATTACTCCGCGCGACGTTGTTTTTTGTTTCCTTATCCTCTTGGCATCAATATCTTGCAAGCGCTTTCGTTCTACCTCACTCTCATTTAAGTAGGTCATACTGGCATCAAAACCTTCTTTGTAACGGTTGGCCCAAACAGCTGTCGGTTCGTATTTATTGCGCCATTCCAGGGCCAAATCAAGTTCGCTTCCGGTTAGAAGGTCCTTTTCCTTTACTGGAAGGTTATACTGCCTGGAGGCTTCTGCCAATCGTTTGTAAAATTTGGCAGTTTCACTTTCTTCATCAACCCACTCATCCAGTTTATTCCATTGGCGTATTAGGCTTTCGTGAGAAATATCAATTAAGATATCTCCAGAATCTGCAACTTCCCGAACATATAAAAAAGAGCGCCTATCTTTTACAAAATAATCGATAATACACATTAGCCGGTATTCTTCTACACCCGTCAATGCGATTAAATCACTTAGTTTTAGTCGTCGTCGAATTTTTCGGCCGTTTTCATCGATCGTAGTAAGAGCCTTAAACAACTGTTCTGCAATGGGTTTATCTTCCGCTTCAAGTTCATTCAGGGCTTTATTGGCATCTTTGGAAAGTGCTTTTTCAAATCCGCCAATATTTTTGAAATCTACCAGGTCCAGTTCACCACTTTGATCCACGTTCTTTTCATAGTCCCACATTCGCATAAGGGCATGTTGTAGTACAGGTAGTTCATCCTGAACCTGCCCCAGACTATTCAATAATTTGGAGGTAAGAATGGAGTTGAATTTTCCGCCATATAATTTGGCAGGTCCTTCAATGACCATTTTGAGCTGCTGACGGTTTAATCGGGGGACCAAGTACTGGCTTTTATTCATGGCCTCGGGCAGATCGTAAAATTGGGCACAATCTCCAATAAAATCTGACCGCATAGTGAGTACCACATGGAATGGAATCAATGATTGTTTAGCAATTTCAAGCATTATATTTACAAATGCAATAGCTTCATTCTGGCTTGATACAGCCGGTTGTTCAGTGGTAAATCGAAACAGTTCCTCAAACTGGTCAACCAACAGAAAGAAGTTGAATTTTTCTTCAATTTTAAAGGGGGCAATAAGGCTTATGATGGCATTTACCCCTTTCTTTTTAATCTTCTGTACTAACTTATTTACCTGTTCCGACTCCGCTTTTTTACCTAAACCATTAAGTATAGCTTCTGCCAGATTATACATAGGGCTCTGACCGGGTTTCATAATGGCAATCATCCACTTATTGCTATCCTGCAAAAGGTAGCCACCCTCCAAGGCAGGGATAAGTCCGGCGAGTAATAGTGAAGATTTACCGCATCCTGAACTACCAACGATTGCTAGAAAACGATATTCCTTTAGCCGATGAAGCAATTCATTAATTTGCTCATTACGACCAAAAAATTTGATACTTTCAGTTGATTTATATGGTCTCAGTCCTACATAAGGATAGATGTCGTCATTACTCAACTTGTGCAGATTTGAGGTTGTTTATAAATTGCTCCATGACTTTTTCCGTTGTCTTTTCATGAGTACTGTTGTTTATTACCTTGAGTTTGCAGGCTTCTTGAAAGATCATAATATCGTCTGATTCCTTAGGTTCAGGCCCCATATATATAAAAATTTCCTCAATAGGCAGTTTACCTACAGCAACATTTCCGATTACTTTTTGGAGCCGACCATAGACCCATTTTTTTGATGCCTTTCCATAAAGCACGATGAGTTTACGTGTCTCTTTGAGGCGTTCATTGCGTGTTTCAAAATTCTCTTCTAGCGTTTCTTTTGATGGGGAATTTAGTATGCCCAAATTATTGGCAATTAAATACGTCTCGATCTCAGCGGCCATTACCTTATCTTCCATATTGTAATCTAGGAAAATATCAGGAGAACCATTGCCATCATGTATTTCAGAAATTTCAGCAGAATTTTGCTTGGCAATAAGTGTGTCTATGGTGTCAAAAATATCCTTTTTAAGGTTGTCTTCAATACCATTATCATTGAAATCAAACTCCTTTTTTTCAGAAATCTCAACTGTTCTTAGCCCGTTAATAAATGCTTTATAATCTTTATTCTTAATAGTATCTATGCCCACTCCCTTTGGAAACCAAATAAATTGTGGAATGTCAGACTCCAAAGCCAGTTCTATTTCTTTTTTACGGTACCATTGCAATGTTTCACCACCTATTTTAGGTCCAGGAAATTGGTCTAACAAATGAACTGAAAGTTGTGCGCCATTTATCGCAGCGGTTGTATTGGTCTCGAAAGTCTTGATATCCTCAGAAGCGGCATTGTCTTTAATGATTTTATACCCCTCCTTTTTTAGTTCGGTAAGGATTAGATCTGCAGTACATTCCAAGGAATCCGGAATGTCTCCCACATAGATAGTGAACTCTTCAGTGTCCGCCCCGACGGGCTGCGTTCCTTCGTTAGTTGTATTAGGCAGCTTGGTAAAATCATCGATAAGTAAATAAATAGAACTAATAAGCTCCATCATTTTTTCCTCGAACTCATCGGTATCTGTATTAAGGACCCAGCCCAGCCCTGCAAATTTAGGATTATTAAAAAAAACGCCGCTGGTACCACTTAATTTATTTGGCCATTTTTCAAAAGGAATATTTCGTAGTAACACATGAACAATTCGAGATCTATGCCCAATTTTCAAACCAGAGCCGTCCTTTTGTGCCTTATTGTAAAATAAATCGAGCTCCTTTTGGCAATATTCCGATTCTCCGTAACTTGGAGAATTTAAACAAATCATTACCGCGGTCTTCTTGATACCATCGGCAATTGCATCATCAAATAATACCGTAGCATCTAGCTTTCTTTGGTCCCACCAAATCTGGAATTTTTTTGTTCCAAATTGTTGCGCCAGATAGAGTTCAAGATATTCTAAAAATCTTTTTACCCAGCCTTCGGTCTTCGAGTGCTTCGGGCAACAATTATCCAAATGGGCATAACTGATAAAAATGTCATTTTCAAATCCGGGTATAAATGCCATTTAAAGGAGGTTTTTCTTTTACTTTGAAAAGATAATAAAAAAATCACTAGGAATTAACCATATATGCGTGACACCAAAGGCTGGTGCATAAATGATCAATCTAGTTCAGTGTATCTATTA
>CBDTVT010000174.1:0-5657 GCA_965364275.1 uncultured Eudoraea sp.
TGCCACTACTCATACAATCTGCCGTTAACAGAGTTATAGAACTCACCATGTATTATGTAATGTCCATAAAATAAGCAAGTTAAATATAGTTACCGTTTAGTACTATCTACATCAACAGATTAGCCTATTACTATTCGCTGATGTATATTCCAATATCAAAATTCTTGAAATTTAGTATCCAACTTATAAACATATTTATTTGTGAAGTCCATTAAAATACACCCCAAAATATAAATTCTATCTTTGTAAAATCAGGTTTATTATCACCATAAAAGCTAACTGCTAAAACATATGAAATCATTTACAATTCAGGAAATTAATGCGATTCTCGGAGGAGAACTAGTAGGAAATACGGACCAAAAGATATTAGGTTTGGAAGAAATTGATAAAGCGGGTAATTCTCAAATCACCTTCATTGGGAGCAGAAAATATACTTCAAAATGGGAAAATTCCAAGGCAGCAGCGGCAGTTATTAATGAGGGACTCAAAGCTGAGCCCGGGGAAAACAGAGCCCTGATTAAAGTCAAAAATGCCGATTTAGCCATGGCGAAGTTATTGGAAGTATTTATTAAGGAAACGCCACATTTTGATGTAGACATACATCCTACTGCAGTTATTCATGATACCGCCACTATAGGTGAAGGAAGTAAAATAGGAGCAGGATGTTATATAGGAAAAGATGTTGTTTTGGGTGCAGCCGTTATTGTATATCCTAATGTTACTATTCTGGATGAAACTACAATTGGCGCTCATACGGTTATTTGGTCAGGTACCGTTATTCGGGAACGAACTGAGATAGGAGCTTACTGTATTTTTCAAAATAATGTTAGTATTGGTGGCGATGGCTTTGGATATCGTCCGAGGGAAGATGGACGAGGCTTAGTAAAAATTCCGCATATAGGGAATGTTGTTATTGGTAATGACGTGGAAATTGGAGCAAATTCATCTGTTGACCGCGCAAAATTCAGTTCCACAATATTAGGCGATGGTTGCAAGATTGATAACCAGGTCCAGATTGCGCATAATTGCGTTTTAGGACGTTCTTGTATCATGGCAGGGGCTAGTGGACTGGCCGGATCTGTAACCCTTGGCGACGGAGTAGTTATTGGCGGTAGTGCATCAATAAAAGATCACACTACCATTCATTCCGGTGCAACGGTAGGAGCCGGTTCCGGAGTTTTGGCCGACGTGCCCGCCGGGAAAACAGTATTGGGCTATCCTGCTGCAGACGCCCGGGAGAAACTCAAGGAATGGGTTGCGACTCGTAATCTGATTAAGTAAAAGACTAAGGCAATTTTTGATCGACTATGAAAACTTGAATAAATTATTTATGCAAGAATAAGTTACAAGTTGTTATTTTTAATGTTCACTTATTTGAATTCAGGCCAATACACCGCAATCTTTTTTCTTAGAAAAGCTACACTTCGTCGTAACTGATCCATTCCGTCCACGCCGTCTTCAATGCTGATCCATCCATCAAAATTTACTCTTTTCAACTCTGTGAAAATGGCGTCATAGTCATTTAAACCTTTGCCAATTTCACCATGACGAAGTCTTTTAGCATAACCCAAAACACCGTCTTCTTCTTTTCGAAGATCATCTATGGTTCCCTCAAGAAGATAGCGATCACTGGCATGCATGGTCACTACTCTGGAAGAAACTCTTTTCAATAATACCAGAGGATCTTCCCCTGCCAGGAAGGCATTACTGGGATCATAATTAACTCCAAAATTAGGGTGGTCTATATAAGACACAAGTTTACAAAAAACTTCCATTTTTTGAGCAAATTCAGGGTAAGTCCAAAAATCGTCTTTATAGTGGTTTTCTAAAATTAAAGTAATTCCTCGTTCGCTGGCATATGGTAAACAAGCTTCAATACTTTCTGCAGCCAGCTCTATTCCCTCTTCCATGGATAACTCTGGACGTTTTTGGCCAGAAAGGACGCGACAATATGATCCACCAAGAGCGTGGCTCATTGTAATCCAATGTTTTTGTTTTTTGATTTCATTTTGTCTGAAGGATTTATCAGGGTGAGTAAAATCTGGTGAGCAACAGAGCATTGGAATCTCTTTTCCCCGTTCTTCCACTCTTTTTCGGAATAATTCCCAATTAGAGTTATCTGCCATTTCCAGGAAACCCGCATACCATTCCAAACCATCAACCTCCAATGAAGTAGCTAAATCTATCCACTCGGCTACTTTCATAGCACCCGTTTTACAAAGATCTTGCATATAGGCTTTAGGGAATACGGCTAATTTTGGCACTTTATATTTTGTGTTTATGGTACTATTTATTGCTAAATCCGCTCCAATTCTTTGGTAGATTGCGGCCTATCATAGGGAATTGTTCCAGTTCCAAAACCTGACCACTAACGGGGCCGCATTCATCGGATAATAAATAAACAGCTCCGGATGCAATCTCTTGTGGCTCAAAAATACGTTGGGCTGGTGCAAAAAGGTTAGGTAATTCTTTATACCAATCATCATTCATTCCCTGCTGCTTCTGGTTTATTTTTTCGTTTTCTGTCAACACCCATCCCGGATTAATTTGATTCACACGTACCCCGTGATCACGAAACAAACTATCTCCAAGATTTCGGCTTAAGGTCATCAAAGCACCTTTAGATATGCTATAGGCTAATAAATTAGGTTCTCCGCTCCAGGCATTAATAGATCCAATATTTAGCACACAGCCATTAGTTTCTATAAGATGTGGTAAAGCGGCTTGAATTATTGCAAATGGAGCCAGCGTATTAATTGCCAGCATCTTTCTCATAAATGCAAGGCTTGTAGTATCAATATTTGAGGAAACGATCATTGCAGCGTTATTGACCACGGCATCCAGTTTGCCAAATTTCTTTACAGCCTCATTTACTAAAATTTCTGGTGTCTCTTCTTTAGTTATATCTACAGTAATTGCCGTGGCATTATTACCTCCTAATTCCTCAACCAATTCCATACCTTTTTCATTGCGCAATCCATTTAAAAGGACTTGTGCCCCTTCTTTTACGCACGCCCTTGCAATGGCTCGTCCTATGCCGGTATAACCTCCGGTAATTAGAATAACTTTGTTCTTTAAACGCATACTAATTTAATTAGGTTTCAAAATACTCTTTACCACCTTTCCTGAATGCATGGCTTCAAAAGCCTCATTCCATTGCTCCAAAGGCCAAATGCCACCAATTATTGGTCTTACATCCAATCGACCGGTTGCCAACAAGGAAAGTACTTTCTCCCAAACGGGCCAGTTATGGCTAAAACTGCCTTGCAAAGTCACATTTTTTTGTACAAGGGGATCCAGCGAGTGATTAAAAGGTTGGGACCCCCAACCAACCTTGGTGATATGCCCATTAGGCCTTACCCATTTTAGCGCCAAATTCAGGGTTTCACTTACCCCTGCTGCATCAATAACACAATCAACCCCAAGACCATCCCGTTCGAGTGCCCATTGAGTAGCATCACCCACAATAATATCACAACCGTACTGCTTGGCTATTGATAATCTCTCAGCGTCTTTTTTCAGACCAACCAGAGCCACATGCGCTCCACATAATTGAGCCATAGCCGCACACAATATTCCTATGGTTCCGGGGCCCAAAACAATAACACGGTCACCGGGACGTATTTTTGAATTAGTTATTACAGCATTATAAGCAACTGAGCAGGGTTCAGTTAAACAAGCCTGCTCAAAAGAAAGATTTTCAGGTATTCTGTGAAGACATCTTGCTGGAACTTTAACAAATTTCGTCATTGCCCCGTTAACTCCGTATCCAAATCCCTTTCGATCGGGGTCCAGATTGTAGAGGCCCTGTCTGGACAACGGACTTTGGGCATTTATAACTGCAGCAGTTTCGCTCACCACGGCATCACCTTCTTTCCAATCCTTTATATTTTTACCAATTTCAGCAATATGGCCTCCAAATTCATGTCCAAGAACTACAGGGTAATTTACAGGCCAGCTGTGATCTGCTGTCCACTGGTGCAAATCACTCCCGCAAACTCCTACATTAGCCACTTCAAGGAGAACTTCGTCATCGCTGATAGCAGGCCTGTTTATTTCTCTGATTTCTACACTACCTTTTTCCGGAGCGTAGTTCACAACTGCAATAGAATTCATATAATTACTATTTTATCTTCAATTCAAGGTAGATTATTTCACATCTGAATATGCATGTATTCTGTCACATATTAGTTTTAATGACGCTTCAAGGTCGCCATCAGCCGTTCTAAAAGAATCGGCATCTATGGTTAAAGGAGCTCCCAGCACAACCAGTGGCGCCCCGTATTCTGGACAACGTATGGCTTGCTCCAGAGATAGGCCACCTACAGCTTGTACAGGTATATTCACAGCAGCTACCACCTCTCGCAACTGATCAAGCGGACTTGGCATTGGAAAACCCTTAGCGGCTATCCCGCGGCGTTCATCATAACCGATGTGATGGATAACATAATCACAACCAAGTTCCTCCAGCCGTTTGGCACCAGCCACCATATCGGGACAGCCAAGATTATCACCCATTATTTGTATTCCAAAGTCTTTTCCAGCCTCAACAACAATCTTAATGGTTTCTTCATGTGCCCTGGCCATGACCACTACATGTGTAGCACCAGCCTTAGCCATCATTTCCGCCTCCAGATAGCCTCCATCCATAGTTTTCAGGTCTGCCACAATAGGTACACCCGGAAAATTTTCACGTAATTTTTTTACGCCGTGCAACCCTTCAGCCAAAAGTAGGGGAGTCCCTGCCTCCAGCCAATCCACTCCGGCCCTCATGGCCAACGCAGCGGTTTCCAGAGCTTCATCAATATTTGTAAGGTCCAAGGATATTTGTACTATGGGTTTCATATCTGCTTAGAGTTCTTTTAGTTTAATATTTCTGTATTCTACCTTCATAGGTGGCCCCACGTGTACCTGTAAGCCCACAAAGCCAGAAGATTTTCGGTTAACTGAATCGAGATCCGTTACTTCACTCATTAATATTTCATTTATAAAATGTTGTAAACGATTGTCTTTAATTATTAAATGGCAACTATTCCAATCTTCTGCTTTAATCTTTGATTTTAAACTGTCTGAGTTCCCAAGAGACTCTATTACCTCCCTGCTCTGCCAGGCATTATTTTGCACATTTGCCCGCAGGGAAACGAGTTCATGTGGGCTATCTTGCGATTTAACAAACACCTTTTCTCCCCTATAAGCGAGGGTAGTGCGTTTTCTTTCTTCATAATTCTGTCCGGTATATGTGTTTTTGCCATCAATATCTGCCTGATATCCTTTTAGAGCATAAGGAATAGTGTCCAGGCGTTCACTGCGATAATTAATACCACTGTTCCCAGTCTCGGTAATACGAAATTCCAATTTTAGTACAAAGTTAGCCGGTTGCCCTCCTTGCCAAATAATAAAAGTATTGCTTTCCAATGGTGTTTCGGGTGTGACTTCTCCTATCAGAATCCCATTAGATGCACGCCAGTATGTAGGGTCTCCTTCCCAGCCTTCTAAAGTTGATCCATTAAAAATTTGAACAAAACCTTCTTCCACTAGATGGATAATCTCCGATTCCTCATCAATAATCTGGTGTTTTTTATCCTTGCAGGAATGAAAGCTTAAAAGCAAAAAAACACACCAAATTAGGTACAACGGGATTCGTTTTGATCTTCTGA
>CBDTVT010000175.1:0-5640 GCA_965364275.1 uncultured Eudoraea sp.
TTTGCTTCGACTAAATGTTCTGCTTTATATTCGCTTTCCTTGCGAACATCAAAAATGGGTAAATGTTTATCTTTCAATACCTCTTTGGCTTCTTCGGCGGATAATGCGATGATCTTGTCTATATCTTTACCCGCTTTTTCCCAGGCTTCAAAACCACCCTTTAAGACACCTAAGGTGTTATCAAATCCTACCCTGGACAAGCGTGTTACTGCCTCCTCTTCCTTTCCTTTCGGCGTCACCAATAATATGGGTTGTTTAACATCTGCAATCAAAGCGCCAACCCATGGTGCAAAATCACCGTTCAAACCAATAAAAATAGATCTTGGGATATGCCCTTTTACAAATTCCTCCTGGTTCCGCACATCCAATACAATAGCCACGGTTTCATTTGCTGCCAATTCAAAAGCATCCGGAGAAAGTGCTGCCATACCGCGTTTTAACACATCACCTATATCCTCATATCCTTCCTTATTCATTTTTACATTCAAAGGGAAATACTTAGGTGGTGGAAGCAGGCCATCGGTAACTTCATTTATAAATTCCTCCCGTGTCATATTGGCCCGCAGAGCGTAATTCATTTGTTTTTGGTTCCCCAGGGTATCCACTGTTTCTTTCATCATGTTCTTACCGCAAGCTGAACCGGCACCGTGCGCAGGATAAACAATTACATCATCTGCCAGAGGCATAATTTTACTTCTTAAACTTTCAAACAAAAGTCCGGCAAGATCTTCTTTGGTCATATCCGCTGCTTTCTGGGCAAGATCTGGCCTTCCTACATCACCTAAAAACAAAGTATCTCCGGAAAAAATCGCAGTGTCTTTCCCAGTCTTGTCGCGCAACAGATAGGTAGTGCTTTCCATAGTATGGCCAGGCGTGTGGAGTACCTTTATTGTTATTTCACCAAGCGGAAATTCCTGACCATCTTTAGCTATGATTGCCTCAAAAGCAGGATTTGCGCTAGGGCCAAAAACAATAGGCGCACCCGTTTCCCTGGCTAATGTAACGTGCCCGCTAACGAAGTCGGCATGGAAATGGGTTTCAAAAATATATTTAATTTCAGCTTTATTCTTTTTCGCCCTGTCTATATAAGGAATTACTTCGCGTAAAGGATCAATGATAGCAACCTCACCGTTGCTTTCTATATAATACGCTCCCTGAGCAAGGCATCCGGTATAAATCTGTTCTATGATCATTCTTTTTTCTTAAATTTTTTTCAAAAATACTGCTTATTGCTTTAAAATGAGTAACATTAGTTACCCGTTTCATTACGCTGATAAGCCACTTTTTCATGGGCGCTGGATGCGTTCTTCGGATCATCAAAGTAAGTAACGGCCTCCTTTATCTTAACAAACAGGAATTTTCTGGGCAGCACCTTACTTATCCCACTCCTGAAAATGATATCTCTTGTAGGACCTATAGCACCGGCAATATAGAACTGAATTCCATCCTGCCTGATTTTTTTAATGACTTTAGTCAACATTCTGGTGGCTGTAGAATCTATATAATTTATCGCCTCGGCATTTAATATTACTCCTTTTAAATTATCCCCTTTATTGTCCATATACTTATAAAGTTCATTTTTAAAATAATCCGAATTCGCAAAGTATAATTGGGAATCAAAACGTACAATAAGCAGATCATCCCGCATGATAACTTCATCTTCAAAGCGTGCAATATTTTTATAGTAGTCTGAATTTTTTATTTTACTTAAAACTGCGAAATGAGGCTTGGAAGTTCTGTAAACCATCAACAAAAGAGAGAGCAGGACCCCTGTAAGAATGCCCTGAGTAATTCCGATAAAAAGAGTTATCAAAAATGTGAGTATCAAAACAATAAATTCATCTTTTCTATAGATCCACAAGCGTTTTGCATATTCTAAATCGATCAAACCAAAAACAGATACCATAATAATACTTGCAAGAATTGCATTTGGCAAATAATAAAAAAGAGGCGTAAGGAACAGGAGTGTTACTAAAACCAGAATAACCGTAAACAATCCGGATAGTATACTTTTTGATCCGGATTCTTCATTTATCGCAGACCTGGAAAAGCTTGCTGCAACAGGATAGGACTGAAAAAAGGAACCTAACATATTTGTTGAACCTAATGCCACTAATTCCTGATTGGCATCAATCAGATCTTCGTCATTCTTCTCTTCAATACCTTTACCAATTGAAATAGCTTCAAGATATCCAATCAGAGCCAGTGTTAGTGCAATAGGCCATAGTCGTCTCAAATTATCCATTTCAATTGCCGGTAAAACAAATCCAGGCAATCCTTTTGGAATTGTACCAACAATCTCAATGCCCAGCGATTCCATATTTAAAAAATACACTGCTAATATTCCAAGAACAACGATGATAAGAATCCCCGGAATATGTCTGCTCCATTTTTTAAAGCCTATAAGCAGTAAAATACCCGCTAAACCTATAGCCAGATCATAAAAATTGGTTTCCGGAATTTTTTGAAGGGCGTTCAGAAAAATTCGGTGAAACTTATTACTCCCTTCTATATCCACGCCAAGTAAGTGCTTTAACTGACTAAAAATTATAATCACGGCAGCCGCAGATGTAAATCCGCTTATTACGGGTTTGGCTAAAAAGGTAACCAGATACCCCATTTTAAAAATGCCTAAAGCAAATTGAATGGCGCCCACCATAAAGGCCAGCAAAATAGCAAGGGCTATATAGTTCTCCAATCCCACGATTGCCAGGGTGCCCAAACCTGCAGCAACGAGTAAAGAATCCATGGCAACAGGTCCAATTGCCAGTGATCTTGAAGTACCAAAAAATACATAGACAAGCACGGGCATTAAGGAGGCATACAAGCCGTATACCGGGGGCAGGCCGGCTATCATGGCATAGGCCATCCCTTGTGGAATAAGCACTATACCTACACTAAAACCCGCGAGAATATCTTTTGGAAGCTCTTTCCTTTTATAGGTTCGCAGCGTTTGCAGAATTGGGAAAAATTTTCGCATTACTCTATAATTCAATAACCTTTATATGATTACGACTTAACTCTATTTTACCTTGTTTCTCCAAACTTTTTAACAGCCTTGACACTACTACCCGTGAGGTATGTAAATCATGGGCCACATCCTGATGTGTGGAATATATTACATCATCATTGGTTACCATGGCCCTGTCTTGAAGATACTTCATTATACGCTCATCCATTTTCATAAATGCTAAAGTATCTATCGTTTCCAGCAACTCTGACATTCTGGTATGGTAACTATCTAAAATAAATTCTCTCCAGCTTTGATATTTCACCATCCACTCATCCATTTTTTCTATAGGAATCATTAATAACTCTGTATCTGATTCAGCAATCGCTCTTATCTCACTTTTACCGCTCCCCAGGCAACAGGAAAATGTCATAGCACAGGTATCCCCTTTTTCAATAAAATAAAGAAGTAATTCATCACCCTCATCATCTTCTCTGAGAATCTTAATTGCTCCACTAAAAATTAAGGGCATAACAGTTATATCCTGGCCAATATCCAATAAACGTTCCCCTTGTTTTATGAGTTTACATTTTCCTGTAGCTTCTATCTCATCTAACAGTTCCGGTTCAAAAAGATAACCGTAGTGACGTTCCAAGAGTACTCTCATTTTTTTAGATTATTTGGATTAATACAGATTCTTATTTTTTATAAATAGCTTATTAAATTATGGAATTAAAGTGACTTTGAAATTCCTGTCTTCATCAGTTAAGTAGTCAAAACCATCATGCAGCTGCATTTGATCTACGGCATAAGGGTAGAAGGTTATCGGCTCAATACATATCATATTTGGAACCTCAGTCCACATCATAAAATGACCAAAACCTTCGGTTTTTATGTTTAAATTTTTTTGATCCTTTAAAATAATACTTTGGCAATCAGCCACTTCAAGGGCCCTGCTACCGGCGGCTAAAACGGAATCCAATGTAATCTTCTGATCTTCCGCGATAACAGTGGGATTGTCTGAATATAGCTTAAACGCAGGATGATACCCCAGCATAAACGGCATATCTTTTTCACCGGAAATCCTGAAGCTAATCTCAAGACTTTTTTCAGAGAGTTTAAAACTCTTGTAAAATTCAAAATTAAAGGGCCAGATAAGTAGCTGGGCGGTAGATTTATCAGGAAATTTGGAATTATTGATAACAGTCCCTGCCTTATAAGATTTTACATATTGAGCTGTTGTTTCTGTACTTGACAGAAGTTCGTAATCCAGTTCGCGCAATAATCCATGCTGATCCTGAATGGCATTTCCTTTTGGTACATGAACCCGGAAACCAGCTTCAGCCGTCGGTCCGATTACAGGAAACATTTCAGTATCCGAGTTGCGCCAGCCAGGACTCCCCTTTTGATGAATATATTCAAAGTCGCTTAACCGGTAACTTACTAATTCACCTTCCTCTATTCTGGCTTTTGCTTTTCCTGAGCTAAGATTTACCATGTGTTATTGATTGATCAATCTATAAATAAGTACTGCCGTTCTCTTGGTCAGCTCTTCAATAGTGTTCAAATTTACTGTCTCTTCAGGCGTATGGGCTCCCCTTCCCATAGTGCCCAAACCATCAAGGCAATCAACATATTTGGCTACAAAAGAAGTGTCTGCAGCGCCCCTTTTACCAGGGTCATACCCTATTACCTCACCCTGATCCAGGTCCAGACTAACCTGATTTAGCTCTGCTAATAGCCTGTTATTTCCTTCGGTAGGCACCATTGCCGGATAACTATCTGTAAAACTTATTTTAGCCGATGTCTGAGGCAGGTTATTTGCAACAATTTCCCTCATCTTGTCTCTCGCCTCTTCCTTTTGTTCTTCAGAAATAAAACGCAAGCCTCCTTTTACCGTAGCGGTTTGTGAGACCACATTACTTTTCCCGAAGACCTCTCCCTTGCCAGTAGTTTTATCATAATCAACAAAAGTACCCCCCATAAGTATCCCGGGGTTAAAAGTCAGGTATTCGGCACCCCGAACTTCTTCATAAAATGCATTTAATATTCTTGACATTTCAAAAATGGCCCCGGCCCCGACCCGCTCATTAAATATACCTGAGCTATGGGCGCGCTTTCCTTCAACCTCAACCTGCCATCCGGAAGCCCCTCTCCTTGCTACGGTGGCATAATTAAACCCGGTAGAATTCTCAAATCCGAGTGCAATATCGCTTCTCTTTGCCGCTTCAATCAAATCTTTTCTACTAATATCCAGGGGTTTTCCAGTGCTTTCCTCATCACCTGTAAATGCCACTATTATCCGGGCATCGTTTAGCAATCCATTAGCGTGCAACGCCTTTAAGGCATAAAGGACAATTACATCGCCACCTTTCATATCATTTCCCCCGGGTGCATGTGCTATACTGTCATTGACTCTTGTAAATTCCTGAAAAGGGCTGTTTTCTTCAAATACGGTATCAAGATGGCCAATCAGCAATAGTTTTTTACCCTTTGTACCTTCTGTTTCCGCAAAAAAGTGACCCGCTCTATTCATTTCTTCAGGCATCTCAATCCATTTAGAACTAAAATTGATGTTTTCAAAGGCATTCTTAAAAACCATCCCCACTTCCTTTACCCCTTTTGAATTTAAAGTACCGCTGTTAATATTTACAACATTTTCCAAAAAGCCGATGGCTTCAGCATTATTG